>CAKUDT010000075.1 GCA_934645125.1 uncultured Eggerthellaceae bacterium | reverse complement strand
AAAGAATCGGGCGTAAGGTTCAAGATGCCCATAATAATGGGCATCTTGGTATCAAAGGAATAGGAACCGCATTTCCATTGCATGAAGAAGGTTTCCTTTCTTATTTTTCCTGCTCAGACGTAGAGTTTTCGTTCGTCTGCGAAACATCTGCCGCACTGCTCCGGGCACCCATAGGCACATTCGCGGAATCACTGGCAGCTCCACCCGAAACAGCGGGCTCACCCTGAACTTGGGGCGCGCACTGATATGGGTCGCGGCATTCCTGCAGCTTCTCGTGCGCAGCGCCAGCGGCGCCCGCAACACCAGCAGCACCGGCACCCGCCACGTGAGCACCCTGCGCCTGCGCCTGCGATGCCGAACCCTGCTGGTCAACGCGCGGCAGCGTTTCCTGGGAAACTTCCTGCTCCTGCGGACGTTCCAGCTTGAACGGATCAACATGCCCAAAGAACGGCTCGGGAAGGTGCGGACCAGAACCGCCCTTGCCATCGTGCTCGTGCTGTGCGGCCTCGGCCTGCTGCTGAGCATGCATGCGCTCCAAAATCTCATCGTCATGCGTGCGCGCTTCGGCTTCTTCCTTTTCGCGCTGGGCAATCAGGTCAACCTCGTGAACCAAATAATCGTCCCACGTGTTGTTCAGCAGGGCGTCGCACGCCTCGCCTTCCACCGTCTCGCGTTCAAGCAGCACTGCCGCCATGGTGTGCATTTGCTGCTCGTTGGCAACAAGCACCTCGTGGGCGCGGTCGTGAGCTTCCTTCATCAGGCGCGCTACTTCCGCATCAATGCGACGTGCGGTCTCATCGGAGTAATCCTGCGTATTGCCGTAATCGCGACCCAAGAACACCTCGTGGTTTGGCTGGCCAAACACCTGCGTTCCCAGCTGGGCACTCATGCCGTATTGCGTCACAATTGAACGCGCAATCTTGGTGGCGCGCTCCAGGTCGTTGCTGGCGCCCGTGGTAATGTCGTCGCAGAAAATCTCTTCCGCAACGCGGCCGCCCATAAACACCGCCAGCTGGTCAAGCATCTCGCCCAGTGTGTTCAACACCTTATCTTCCTGCGGAATGGACAACGTGTAGCCCAGCGCACGACCGCGCGAGATAATCGAAATCTTGTGGACGGGATCTGCATGCTCAAGCAGGTGACCGACCAGCGCATGACCGCTTTCGTGATATGCGATGGTCTTCTTCGTATGCTCGTCCATAACGAAGCCCTTGCGCTCGGGACCAGCCATAACGCGCTCCATGGACTCGGAGACCTCGGCCTGCGTGATAATTTTCTTGTTGCGACGAGCCGCCAACAGGGCGCTTTCGTTCATGAGGTTCGCAAGGTCGGCACCCGTAAAGCCCGGCGTCAGCGATGCCACACGCTCCAAGTTCACATCCGAACCCAGCGGCTTGTTCTTGGCGTGCACCTCCAAAATGCGTTTGCGACCCTTTACATCGGGCGCGTCCACCACAATCTGACGGTCGAAACGGCCCGGACGCAACAACGCGGGGTCCAAAATGTCCACGCGGTTCGTAGCAGCAATAAGCACCACAGCGTCGTTCTTGTCAAAACCGTCCATCTCAACAAGCAGCTGATTCAGCGTTTGCTCGCGTTCATCGTGGCCGCCACCCACACCGGCACCACGCTGACGACCAACGGCATCAATTTCGTCGATGAAGATAATGGCTGGACTTGCCTCTTTAGCCTGGTTGAACAGGTCGCGCACACGGGAAGCACCCACGCCCACGAACATTTCCACAAAGTCCGAACCCGAAATGCTGAAGAACGGCACGCCCGCTTCACCCGCAACGGCACGCGCGAGCAACGTTTTACCGGTACCCGGAGGGCCCACCAAAAGGCAGCCGCGCGGAATCTTTGCGCCCATAGCCTTATATTTATTGGGACTTGCCAAGAAATCCTTAATCTCGCGCATTTCCTCCACGGCTTCGTCCACGCCGGCAACATCGTCAAACGTCACATCGGGACGCTCTTCCTGCGCCTTGCGTGCCTTCGTTTTACCAAAGTTCATCTGGGAATTTGTGGAACGATTCATCTGAACGAAGAAGAAAATCATCAAGCCCGCCAACAGCAGAATAGGCAGGATGCTGCCCAGCGTCTCAAGCCAAGCCGACGGAAGCTTTACCTCATACGTGATATTCGGATGCTCGCTCAAAAGCTCCATCAGGGAGTCTTGCCCAATATAAGTAGACGTGTACGAATGCAACGTTCCCAAGTTCGCTTCGTCAACGCTCTCGGTCGCCACAATATCGGTCGCGCCCGCGCCCGCTGCGGAATTCAGCGCCTCAAAGCCCTTGTTGAAGGCATCGGCGCCTTCGCTTCCCGCCGTGCTGGCAACGTAATACTTGCCGGACACGGAGTACTCGCCTGCGTTGTACACCACCGAAACCACGCGATCTTCGTTGACCGCCTGCACAAAATCCGAGGTGATAAGCGTATCGACCGTTTCCGAATCCTTATTCATAAACAGCTGCTGCGCCAAAAAGAAGAAGGCGAAGCAAAGGATGAGCACAAGGAAGAAGTTTACGCGCGGATTTTCGTTTTTCTTCTGATTAGACATGCTACAACTTTCTTATTCGTTTTGGGTGGCACTTTCTGTCGCTCGCGCCTTTGACCTGCTTCTTCGCCAGCGTTTCGGAGAGCCTCCCGTTATTGCATATTCGCTTCCGCGCAATCCAACAGTCAAACAGGCAAAATCGCCTGCGCCTCTTGCGGCTGTGCGCTGAAGCAAATCAAAACTTACGCAGAGTACACCTCGGGCTTCAAGATGCCTACGTACGGCAAATTGCGATAACGCTCGGCATAGTCAAGGCCGTAGCCCACAATAAACTCGTTTTTGCAGGTGAATCCCACATGTTTGCACTCGATATCGGCTTGCGGCTCCACCTTCTTGCGCAGGAACGTAACCACGGAAAGCGATGCAGGATTACGCGAGCTCAAGTTTTTCAGCAGGTAGGAAAGCGTCAGGCCCGAGTCCAAAATGTCCTCGGCGATAATCACGTGCTTGCCGTTCAGGTCGGTGGAAACGTCTTTGATGATGCTCACCACGCCCGAGCTTTTCACGCCGTTGCCGTAAGAGGAAACAGCCATAAAGTCCATTTCAAGCGGCAGTTTTATCTCGCGCGCCAAGTCGCACATGAAAATCGCAGCGCCACGCAAAACCGAAAGCAGCACAATCTTTTCGCCACGAGCAGCCAGCGGAGCGTACTCCTCGGTCAAAGCAGCGCCAATTTCCCTGATTCGCTGCTGAATTTGCTCTTCGGTATACAGAACCTCTTTTATGTCTTCGTGCATCACAACGCCTTTCGGGAACGCTTCCGTTGCATTAAACCATTCTGTCAATTCTACCATTGAAGTTCCAATTATGACCGTAGGCAACCGAAACACCGCTGCAACCATGGTTTTTACACCGATTTGTAACGTTTGCGGCGCAATTGCGAAATGCTGCTTCTTCGGGAAGAATCATTCGAGCTCAATGGCTATTCTGGCAGGAATTCTTCAAGCGCGGCGCGGTTCAAAACCAAGCGCACCGTCGTACCCGATCCCAGCTCACTGGCCACTTCCATATGAGTGCCCGGGCCGAAGTAACCGCACATGCGGTCGTGCACGTTTTTCACCGCAATGCCAATGCCGCGTGCGCTTTCGGGATGCAAAATGTTCTGGCACGCTTCCTCGGTCATGCCCACGCCGTTATCGGCAACCCAGATAATCACGTTATCGTCGCCATCGGGGCGCGCTCCAATAGTCACCGTGAGTTTGCCTTCGGCGGGCATAGCATGCTGCACCGAATTTTCAACCAGCGGCTGAATCAAGAACGGCGGAACCATCAGGTCTTCTACCTCGGGTTCAATATCCAGCTCAATGCCCACGCGATCTTCGCCGAAGCGTGCCATCTCAAACGAGAAGTACCGCATAGTCTGCTCAACTTCACGCGACAACGGAATCAAATCGGACGAATCGTCCAACGTGCGACGGTAGAACACCGCGAACTCGCGCAGCAAAACGCGCGCTTTGTTGGGGTCGGTGCGCACAAGCGATGCGATAGTATTAATAGTGTTGAACAGAAAATGCGGGTTGATCTGGCTTTGCAGCGCCTTAAGCTCCATGCTGGTGGCAAGTTTCTGCTGACCTTCCAGCGCCTCTGCCGCAAGCTGCGTGGAAACCAGCTGGGCAAAGCTTTCCGCAATGGTCTTTTGCGTGGACGAAATCTTGCGCGGCGAGTGAAAGAAGAACGTCAACGTGCCTTCAATTCGCTTGCCCACGCGCAGCGGCATAATAATTGCGGCTTCCACACCATAAAGCGGTTCCTTGAAGCCAATCTCATCATGGCTGAGCAGCGTACGTGGCTCGCCGTCTTCGGCAGTTGCGGCAATCGTGGTGGCAAAAATGGGGTCGCCCGGCTTGTAGCTAGAATGCCCTAGGCCTTCGTAACCCAAAACCGATTCTTTATCGGTAATGCAAACAGACACGGCATCGGTATTGGGGAAGAGCAACGAGCACAGCTTTTGCGCCGATTTCTCATCCAGGCCGCCCTTCAAGCACGCAAGCGTTTGACGAGAGAGTTTGAGCATATCGCCCGTTTGACGTGCGCGAACAGAATCGGGGTTTGCCATGCTGCGCATAACCAACACCAAAGAAATGGTGAACATCAAACCCGCACTGGCAATGATAGGCGTCGAGATGCTGCCGCTGGAAAGCTGCCAGCCCAGTACCACGCCCGACAAGACAACAACCAGCACCAAAAACCACATGAGGTTCGAAGGACGCGCACCGAAAGGCACCATCCATTGCTGTTTTCCATTAACGTCTGTTTGCATCGAGTTCATAGGGTATTCCTTATATCCTTAATTTTTGTTGCATCATTTTACCGCGCGACCTGCCCGTTTGCACGATAAAGGCACTATATAGTGCTTATTTTTAGCTCGATAGTCTTCAGGCGGCTCCGCTTGGTTGCATCTGTCTCCGTTTGCCTAGGCTCGCCCTATTCCAGCGCGCGTTTCGCTTGGCAAGGCGAAAACCGCTCGCACCGCCTGCCCCTTTGGCGGCGTTACCCCAAAAAGCCCAGCTCGTTCACAATCAAAAGCACTGCGGCAACACCCAAAATGCCCGCGAAGCAGAACCGAAGCGCACGTTCGGGAATGCGCGCCTGCAGCTTCGCACCCAACACAGCACCGGGAATTGATCCCACAATGCAGGCAAGACCGGCTGCCCAATTGACATTGCCCAAAATGATTTGCGTCACCAAGGCGGGCAACACGAGAATACCCACCGCAACAAGCGACGTTCCCGAAGCTTTTTTCATGGGAAGATTCAACTTGCTCAAGAAGAGCGGCACCATAATGAAGCCGCCGCCAACGCCTACGTATCCGGACAAAACACCTGTCGAAAGGCCGATGATTGCCGATTTGACCAGCATGTTTCTCGTTACCGGGGCATCAGCTTCCTGAGGTTTCGCAGCTGCAGTGGAAGCGGAAGCACTCGCCGCGCCGCCTACCGATGCGCCGTCAGCGGCCGCATTGCGAGCAACCTTCGAGCCAGCACCAACGCTCGCGCCCGCGCTGGCAACCGGCACGTCTTTCGCCCTGCCAGCATCGGCACCTTCACGGGCATCGACACCTTCGTCCGCCACCTTCGCAGGCTTCATCGCAAGCGCTTTTTTCAGCATAGTAGTTGCGCTATAGACAATAACCGCAGCTGCAGCCGCCATAACGCACCATCCGGGCGACCACTCCGCCAGAATCACGCCAATCCACGAAGAGCACGCGCCGCCTAAACCCGCGGCAAGGCCCACCTTTAGAACGCACGTTTTGTTGCGGACGTGCGCAATCATGCCCGAAACCGAAGTAGGCACAATAGTCAGCATGGACGTTGCCGTTGCGGCAAGAGCGCTCATGTCGTAAATCAAGCGAAACGCCGGAACCATAACGGTGCCGCCGCCGATTCCCAGAAGACCCGAGAGCATTCCCACGGCCAAGCCCAAAGCAAGCGAAGCGGGAACAAGAAACAGCAAATCCAAAACGTGCCTCTAGTCTTCCATGTTCAGACGAATTTCGCAGGTCAAACCGGGGTCGTAGCTCACTGGCACGAAGTCCCCCGCACCTGCCGCGCCAGCCGCGTCTGCGGCACCCACAGCACCCTGCACGCCGGCTGCACCAGCCGCACCCGCAGCGCCCGCCGCAGCGGCTTCCGCTTCTCCGGTTGTCTGGGCAAGGGGCAGCTGGGCGCTCAAGTCAATGCCGCGACGCAACGCCGTGGACTGCACCAGCATGGTACGCAGCAACGCATCGTTCTCCATGCGCGCCATAAGCTCTGGCCAAACGTATTGGAACTCAAAGTACTTCGAGCAGTTCGAAGCAGCATACGCATCGGCCTCACGCTTCGCCGCGCTTGCCGCCTTGAAATACGCCCGGTGATCGGGGCGCGCCAAGCTGCGCAAACGCGCCGTCCATGAAATGCGACGGCGAACGCCGTGATCCAAAAACGGACCGGGATACGGATTAAGCGACGCTGGCTTCACCTGCAAAAGATCGATTTGCGTGCGGCTATACTCCAGCTTGCGCATTTCGTAGAGCCAGCGATAAATGTCCTGATGAAAGCGCATTCCTTCGCTTGTTGTCTTCGG
>CAKUDT010000074.1 GCA_934645125.1 uncultured Eggerthellaceae bacterium | reverse complement strand
CCACAAAGGCGTCAACCATGAAATCGTGCATGAGCTCCCACGAAACGTAAGGGCGTGTTTCTTCCTGCTTCTCCATTGTTTCTCCTGTTCCCGCTGGTTTTTTGCGTTTGGTGTAGCCGGCGCATTGTTTGGCGTGCAGCGTAATGCGCCCGTGTCTTAATGGCGCGCGGCGTCGGTTGTTTCCTTCCGATTTGGCATTATAAAGCACTTGTCGTCCGTTTCCCGCAGCATACCGCGGTGCGTTTGAGCGGCGAAGAGAGGGTGAATTACCGTTTTTTTCGTAAGTGTCTTCACCTGGACCACGAAAAGGGGGAAAATGAAAAGCCGTTACTCAATTGCGCTTGCAGTCGGCTTGCGGCCGGCGCATCATGCGTTGGCGGGCGCAAGAGGCAAAGCGAGATGCAAAAAGAAAGAGGTAGTGCATGAAGATTATCGTTGACACCCCAGAGGGCATTGCCAAGCAGGCAGCCGCAATCTACAAGGAGCTTTTGGCTGCTAAACCGAATGCCGTTTTGGGATTTGCCACGGGATCCACGCCGCTTGACCTGTATGCCCAGCTCATTGAAGGGTACAAGGCGGGCGAACTCAGCTTTAAGGACGTTACGACGTTCAACTTGGACGAATACGTTGGCCTTGAGCCCACGCATGACCAGAGCTATCGGTATTTCATGGATACCAATCTGTTCAACCACATTGACCTTGACCCAGAAGCAGTGCATATTCCGAGCGGCATTGATACGTCCGACGATGCGCTGGCGGGTTACGACAAGGCTATTGCCGCAGCTGGCGGCGTTGACATGCAGCTGTTGGGCATTGGCTGCAACGGTCACATTGGCTTCAACGAGCCGGGTACGCCGCTTGAAAGCTTGACGCACGTGGTGGAGCTTACTCAGAACACGCGCGAAGTGAATGCACGCTTCTTCGAGAGCATTGATGAAGTTCCCACGCACGCAGCCACCATGGGCATCAAGACCGTGATGAACGCGCGAAAACTCCTGCTCATTGCGCTGGGCGAGTCCAAAGCCGATGCAATTGCGGCAACGGTGGAAGGCCCGGTGTGCGCTGAGTGCCCCGCAAGCGTGCTGCAGCTTCATCCCGACGCGGTGGTTTTCTGCGATGAAGGCGCGGCATCGAAACTGAGCTGCCTGTAAGCCTGCGACAAGGGCTTTTACGGCCGAAGGGCAACCGCAAAAACGGCTGCATTTCGCCCGAGGGAGGGTGGCGGCAGTCGCAAAACAACAAATTTCGGCGGTTCGGTTGATGCGGACCGCCCAACGAAAAGAGGCACAATGGGAAAGTATTTCGGAACCGACGGCTTCCGCGGCGAAGCGAACGTGAACCTGAACGCTGAGCATGCGTTTTTAGTAGGCCGTTTCTTTGGCGCGCTTGCTGCGAAAAAAGCAGCAGAAGCGGGCGAAGGCGCGCGCGGCAGCATTGTTATTGGCAAGGATACGCGCAGGTCAGGCGACATGTTTGAGCATGCGCTGGCGGCGGGCATTGTTTCGAGCGGTGCAGATGCGCACCTTTTGGGTGTGGTGACCACTCCGGGTGTTGCCTACATCACGCGCACGAATGACTTCGCTTTTGGCATTATGGTTTCCGCAAGCCACAACCCGTATCAGGACAACGGCATTAAGGTGCTCAACGCCAACGGCGAAAAGCTGGAAGATGCCACGGTGGCCGCATGCGAAGCCTACCTGGACGGCGACCGCGCGAGCGTTGAGTACGCGCTGCGCTCCGAGATTGGCCGCGTGATTGACGCCAGCAGCAAGTGCGATGCGTATGCGGAATTCCTGATTTCGTTGGCGAAGAAGCGCTTCGATGGCTTCAAGGTGGCGCTGGACTGCGCAAACGGCAGCGCGTATGCCCTGGGCAAGCGCGTGTTCGAGGCGTTGGGCGCGCAGGTAACGGCCATTTCCACCGAGCCGAACGGAGAAAACATCAACGTGAACTGCGGTAGCACCCACATTGGCCAGCTGTGTCAGCTGGTCAAAGAGGGCGACTTTGATCTGGGCTTTGCATACGATGGCGATGCCGATCGCTGCTTGGCGGTTGACGAGAACGGCAACAGCGTTGACGGCGATCAAATCATGTACGTGTGCGGCCTGCACTTAAAAGACGAAGGCCGCCTGGCAAACAACACCATTGTTGCGACCATCATGAGCAACTTCGGCCTGTTCAAAAAGCTTGATGAACTGGGCGTTTCTTACGAGAAAACGGCTGTGGGCGACAAGTACGTGTACGAGAATATGTCCGCGAACGGCCACAGTATTGGCGGCGAGCAGTCCGGCCACATCATCTTCCGCGAATTCGCGACCACGGGCGACGGCATTATGACCAGCCTTATGGTCATGGAGGCCGTTATGGCCTCGGGAAAAACGCTGGGTCAGCTGGTGGAGCCGCTGGTCATTTACCCGCAGGTGCTGAAGAACGTGCGGGTGCATGACAAGGCTACGGCCCGCGCCGACGAAGCGGTGAAGGCAGCCATTGCAGCCGCCGAGGAATCCCTGGGTTCCACGGGCCGTATTTTGGTGCGCGAGAGCGGCACCGAGCCGGTGATTCGCGTGATGGCAGAAGCCGAAAGCTTGGAGGAATGCGAGAAGCAAGTTGATGCGATTATTGCTGTTATCGCAGCTCAAGGGCATGTAGTTCAATAGAGTTATCGGCGGCGCGCGAACGAAAGTCGGGCGCCGCTTCTTTTAGGAGCGCGGGGCGTTTGAGACTGTGGCAAACGTCCCAAGGCAGGCGAAAGTCCTGGAAGGTGCGCGTTGCGTGGCGTCCGAGCAAGGTGCTTGGACTGCGGCGCAATCACGCATGACAGGACACCACGCAGCATGACCACAGGAAAACTTGGCGGGAGGATCACCATGAAGGCAACTATTTCCGATTTGTACGACTTGGCACACACGATTGCAGCACCCCTGTTGGAGCGCTTCACCTACCCCTGGGATGCGTTGGCGCACATCAAGGATTTCATTTTGGAATTAGGCCCCACGCTGCCCGAAGACGAGTTCGATCACCCCGCAGAAGGCGTGTGGATTGCCAAGGATGCCACGGTGTTCGACAGTGCCTATTTGGGAAGTCCGCTGATCATCGATCACGGCGCTGAAGTGCGCCAATGCGCTTTTCTTCGCTGCCCGGCCATTGTGGGCAAAAACGCCGTGGTAGGAAATTCCTCTGAGCTGAAGAACGTGATTTTGTTCGATAACGTGCAGGTGCCGCACTTCAACTACGTGGGTGACTCCATTTTGGGGTACTGCGCGCACACGGGCGCCGGTGCCATTACCAGCAACCTGAAAAGCGATAAAACCCTGGTCACGGTACGGGACCGTCACACCGGCGAGGCCATTGAGACAAACATCAAGAAGTTCGGCGCCATGCTGGGCGATCACGTTGAAGTTGGCTGCAACAGCGTGTTGAATCCGGGTACGGTTGTAGGCCCCAGCACCATGATTTACCCGCTGTCGCGCGTGCGCGGTTTTGTGCCCGCGAACAGCATCTTTAAGGACGAAAACGACATCGTTGAAAAGCGCTAGGGGCAGCTAAGCGCTTGCATGTTGGGTTCACGCGCCAACGTCTTTCGAGTTGCCCGGAAACAACCGGGAAGCGACAAAAAGAAGCCCCTTCTGCATAAAGCGGAAGGGGCTTCTTGCGCGTGCAAAAGGAAGGGTAGAAGCGCGCGCGGACGGCGCACGGCGCGCACGGATGTGTGCGAGCGTCCGGGGCACGCACGGAAACCTTGCATCTGCACGGGACCGGCGTCTTGAAAGCGGGGTGCGCGCCGGCCCCTTCTGCACGCTAATCTTCGTAGGCCATGGCCTTGTCGAACAGCTCTTCGACGTCTTTTCCCGGAGCCGGCGTGACCTTTGCAACAATAACTGCCACGATAAGGCCCACCAAGAAGCCCGGCAGAAGCTCGTAGAGGCCCGTAGGAGCCGTGAGGAAGGCCAGCCATAGGATATCTACCGCTCCGCCTGCAATAATGCCTGAAATGGCGCCTGCGTAGTTGAATCGCTTCCAAAACAGGCTCAGCAAGATAGCCGGGCCAAACGCGGCGCCAAAGATCGCCCACGCGTTGGAAACCAGGCTCATGATAGTGCCGGAATCGGGGTTGGCGGCAATGATTACCGCAATGATAGAGATCAGGATAACGGCGCAGCGGCTCATCCAGAACATTTCTTTTTCGCTTGCCTCGCCCTTGCGCACGATGGGCTTGTACACGTCGGCAGCCAGGGAGGACGCGGCGGACAGCATTTGCGCGGACGCGGTGGACATGGACGCGGCCAGAATGGCGGCCAGCAAGATACCGGAGATAACCGCGGGGAAGATTGCGCGTACCATCAGGATAAACACCAGGGAGTTCACTTCAATTGAGTGGTCGTAACCCAAGAACGAGCGGCCGACGATGCCAATGAATGCGGCGAAGATGACGATGAGCACGGTCCAGGTGATGCCGATGGTGGCGGATTTCTTCATTTCCTTTTGCGAGCGCAGGCTCATGAAGCGCACGATGATGTGCGGCATACCGAAGTAGCCCAGGCCCCACGCCAGGCCGCTCAGGATGTCTTGCCACGACGTGAGAATGGTGAAATATCCTTCCGGATACCCTGCGCCCACGCCTACGGAATCCATCATGAACAGGGCGAATATAGGAGCGAGCATCATGGCGCCCAGCATAAGCAGACCCTGGAAGAAGTCGGTCCAGCAGCTGGCTTTGAAGCCGCCCATGAACACGTAGCCAATGGTGATAAGCGCCGCAACGTACATGGCAACGTTCGCGTCGATGCCGGCCACGGTGTTGAACAGTGTGCCGCACGCCTTGATGGAGCTTGCCGCGTATACGGTGTAAGCTACCAGGAAGATGATGGCGCATACGACCTGCAGCGATTTGCTGGAGCTTCTGAAGCGGTTTGTAAGGTACTGCGGGATGGTGATGGAGTCATCGGCCACAATCGAGAATTTGCGCAGGCGCGGTGCCTCGAAAATCCAGCTGATGGCGTAGCCGATTGCCAGGCCCACGGGGATCCAGATTTGTCCCATGCCCAGTGCATAAATGCTGGCCGGAAGGCCCATGAGCACCCATGCGCTCATGTCGGCGGTGCCAGCGGAAAGCGCGGTGACGAACGGTCCCATTTCGCGGCCGCCCAGGAAGTATTCCTTTTCGCCGCCGGTTTTTGATTTCACGAAGAAGAACACACCAATGCCCAGCATGCACAGCAAGTACACGACGAACACGATGAGCTCAACGGTCGAGCGTTCCATAGACGTTTCCCTCTCTTTTTTTCTCGCCTTGGGCGAAAGTGCTTGCGCGTGTGTCGCGGGGCTGTTGTTGCTCGCGCCGCCACTGCGGCCTGCTGTTGCGCTTCTCATTCGCGTGGATGCCTTCGCCTGCCTTTTTTCAACCGTGCCATTGTTTCACAACGTGAATCATTACAAAAGTGAGTATATTGCAGGATAAGTATTACAATTTGTAATGTTATGGTTTCGGGTGGGTGCTTTGGGGTGCGCACACGGCATATACGGAGGCGTGATTTGGAAGCAAATTTGCAGAAGTACCAGGCATTTGCTGCCACGGTAGAGTGTGGCTCGTTCACGAAGGCGTCTGAAGCGCTGCATTATTCTCAGAGCGGCGTGAGCCGAATGATTTCCGATCTTGAGCAGGAGTGGTCGGTAAATCTCCTTGAGCGGCATAAGGGCGGCGTGCGGCTGACAACCGACGGCGCACGCATTTTGCCATACGCGAAGAGCTTGTGCGCGGAATACGAGAAACTGCTGGTGGCAGTCGATGAGGTGCGCGGATTGCAGTCGGGTCTCATTCGCATTGCAACGTTTTCGAGTGGCGCAAGTCAGTGGCTCCCCAACATCATCAAGGATTTTCAGGCCACGTATCCGAACATTGCATACGAGATCTTGCTGGGCGATTACACGGAAATCGAGCACTGGATTATGGAAGGGCGCGTGGACTGCGGGTTTATTCCGCTGCCGGTGCACGAGTCGCTTGAGACGGTGTTTTTGGAGCGCGACCAGATGATGGCGGTGCTACCAAAAGAACATCCGCTTGCCGCTGAACAGGCATTTCCCTTAGAGGCGCTTGAGGATGAGCCGTTTATGATCCTGGAAAAAGGTGCCGGTGCCGAGGTTGACGCCATTTTGAAGCAGCGCGGAGTGCGCCCGCGCGTGAATTTCACCACCTGGGACGATTACGCGATTATGGCCATGGTGGAAAAGGGGCTTGGCATTAGTATTTTGACGGAGATGATTATGCGCCGCTGCCCTTATAGCGTGGTGGCGTTGCCGCTGGATAAACCGGTGTATCGCGACATCTGCCTGGCATTTCGCGGAAAGGATCGCTCATCGTTGGCGTTGCAGCGCTTTATTGAGTACCTGCCGCATCGCGAGTTGTAAGGGCATGTTGTTGGAAAAGGGGGTCCAAATTCGAAGTTGCGGTAGATTGGAAGTAGGTCAAAAAACGATAGCGTTCATATCTATTTTTGTACTGCGCATTGACCTGGGGTTATTGTAGTCAGTGTGTTTGAGAAAAAACGTCAGCCTTTCGAAATGCTCTCATTTTCGCCATCGACCTACTTCCAACTTGATGCAACTTCGAATTTTAGGGCTGTTTTGCAACAACTTGACG
>CAKUDT010000073.1 GCA_934645125.1 uncultured Eggerthellaceae bacterium | reverse complement strand
ATAAAAAGAATCCGAGATGCGAAAAGCACCTCGGATTCTTCATGTTGTTGACAAAAGGTGGGGTAATTTGTCAACAACATACACTCAGCCTACCTGTCTCGCAGTGCCGCAATGCCACCACGAATGAACGTATCCAACGACCCTCGCATACGCGTCCAGTCGGCACTAGCGGGGGTTTCTATCGCAGCCATATAACAGCCGCTCATCTGAAAACGGAAGATCATCTGAGCAACATCCTGAGGCAAGCCGTCTTTCACCAAGTCGGCATAGATGTCGCCCTCCATGATGCCTTCAGGAAACCTCAGATACGCCTGGAGAAAATGAGGGTCACGCACCAACGCATGATAACGCCGGCTTTCGCGCAACATCACACAGAAAGGCTGGCGACCACCCCGCTCTTGGCACCCATCACATCGAAGCTGGATACGCAATTCCTGGGAGTGCTGGTTCATCTCCTTAACCAGCCGCATAAATACGTCATCGGCATTGTCAAAGTGTGCATAAAACGTTGACCTGCTCACATTCGCCTCGCGCGCCAGCTCCGAAACACTCACCGCCTCGAAAGGCTTCTTCTCCAGCAAAAGCAAAAGAGCATTAGCTATTTGCTGCTCGGTTCGTTTATTTCTTGAGTCGGGGCGTGTCATAGTTCTTCCTTAAATTTCGTACACTATGTACGAAATTGTACAGCAAAACAAAAGCCAATCTTTTACACTTTTTCAAAACCAACAACAAAAGGAGAAGCCATGGCTTTTGAGGTCACCTTACACCAAATGATTATCTTTTTCCTGATTCTTGCCGTTGGCTTTGTCGCTGGCAAGAAAGACGTCATTAAGCAAGAATCTATGCCCCACCTCACTCAGATCATTACCAAGATTCTGCTTCCTGTGCTTATTTTCTACGGCACTATCGCTACTACCAAAGAGGCCATCGCAGAAAATGCCATCATTGTGGTATTCGCCATCGTCTTCTACGTTGTGGTAACAGTGATTCTTTTCGCTACGGCAAAAATCATGCGCCTCAAGGGAGACCGCGATAAGATTTTTACCTTCTGCTTCATGTTCGGAAACACGGGTTTTGTGGGTATTCCGCTGCTGGTTGCCTTGTTCCCCACCGCAGGCATGCTGTACATGATGCTATTCACCATTGTTGACCAGGCTATTTTCTGGACCTTTGGCATCTGGATGGCCACGGGTCGCGACCGCCAAACCAAGTTCACCATCAAGAATTTCATTTCGCCCAACATCATTGCCATAGCGCTTGCCTTGATTGTTGTGCTTATCGGCGTTCCTATTCCCGTTGTGATCAACGATACCCTAGCAACCATCAGCAAAGCCACCAGCGCTATGTGCATGATGTATCTAGGTGCCATGGTGTGTTTCTCCAAATGGATGCAGGTGCTGAAATGCGCCGAGCTTTATGTGGGCATTGTCGTAAAGATGGTTTTGCTGCCGGTAATTGGCGGCCACATTTTCATGCTTATTGGCTTACCTCAGCCCATGATGGTATCCATGGTTGCCATCATGGGCTTGCCCATCATGACCGTTGTTCCCATGATTGCCTCCATGAACAGCAACGAAGGCGAATATGCCACCGGCATGACCGTGATCACCCTGGTAATTTCCGTAGCAACCATTCCGCTTGTGCAGCTTTTGGCATTCATGTAGTCTCAGCAAGCGAACTTTATTTGCCGCAGTAGGTAGCGATGGCCTGAGGGACAAACGCCGCATTCTGTCAAACCTGCGGCGCGACCCGACGAGACCGCGCCCCCGTTCCCTTGTTGACAAACTACCCCACCTTTTGTCAACAATTCAGCACCCCAAATGCGAAAGGACACTTCCGGGGGCAAGCTCCTTCCATTGCCGAGCAGCCTTGACGAGTACAGCGAATCACCCTGGGCAAAACGCACGAGCTCAGGCCATCTTGTCGAAAATCGGGCGCTGATGCGCAAAATATTCCTGTTCGGGGTAGGTAGAGGGGAAGTCGACCCTCGTTCGCCCAGCGCTTGCAATGCTCGACCTGGGCTTTTGCGAATCGATGACAGCTTAGACGGCACAACATGGACCGCAAGCACCCTCCAAGGTACCCCGAACGGGAATATTTTGCGCATTCGGACGGGAAAAACGACAACATAGGCGTCGAAGGGCAGCATCGTTTCCTGCTCTGATAAAAACGACCCACTTTTCTGTGGGTTTACTCTAGCTTACTTTTTTGCGAACTGGGAAAACGCTGGTTTTCAACGGCGGCAAAGAAGAAAATCCACCGAAAAGTGGGTCGTTTTTATCATGCCGCCCACATCATTGGGCGACATCGCATCAGAAAACACCTCAACCCGGATTGCACACCGCAGCAGGACGCAAAAAACCCGAGGCGCGCAGGACACCTCGGGTTCTCAAATGCTTGGAATGTTGACAAAAGGTGGGGTAATTTGTCAACAAAAGGGCTGCTCAGAAGCGCGGAACGTGGAGCAAAACAGAGTCGCGCTTACTGATGACCGCCGTTCTTCGCCAAGTTAGCCTTTGCCACCGAAATCATGAGCTTGATGCGGTTCAGCTGGTTCACTTCGGACGCACCGGGGTCGTAATCTACGGCAACAATGTTGCTTTCCGGGTGCCTACGACGCAGCTCCTTGATGACCGACTTGCCCACCACATGGTTCGGCAGGCACGCGAACGGCTGCGCGCACACAATATTAGGCGTGCCGCGCTCAATGAGCTCCACCATCTCGCCCGTGAGCAGCCAACCCTCGCCCATCATGTTGCACAGGTCAAGAATCTCGCTCGCGCTCTTCGCGCATTGATCGATGGTGCCAATAGGCCAGAAGCGCTCGGATTTCGCAAGCGCCTTGCGAATGGGATTACGCAACCTCTCGGCAATCTTGATGCCAATCGTGCCAATCAAGTGGTTCTTGAAATCGGGCGCCAATTCCTGATGACGGTACTCGCGGTTCGCAATGCCGAACAGGAAGAAGTCCATGAGTCCAGGCACATCCGCTTCGCAGCCTTCCGCCTCGATTACGTTGATGAGCTGGTTATTTGCCGTGGGATGGAACTTCACCAGAATCTCACCCACCACGCCCACACGCGGCTTGCTACCAAAGTTCACGCACGGCAGCACGTCGAATTCCTGCACGATTTGCGCGTACAGCTTGTTGCACTGACGGTAGCTCAGCTTGCCCATGTTCTGTCCCAAGTAGTCCATCCACTTGCGGAACAGGGCGTTCGCGCTGCCCGGCTCGGCCTCGTACGGACGCACGCGGTACAAACACTGGCTCAGCAAGTCGCCGAACAGGAAGGCGGGAATCGCATCCTTCCACATTTTCGGCGACATATGCCAGCCCTCGTTGTGCTCGTTCGTCTTCGAAAGCGCAATGGCGATAACGGGAACATGGCCGTAGCCAGCCTCTTTCAGGCCCTTGCGAATCAGGCTGATATAGTTCGTGGCACGGCAGCCGCCGCCCGTCTGCGTAATAAGAACGGCCAGCTTATTGGTGTCGTAGCGGCCACTGGTCACGGCTTCCATGATTTGCCCCACCGTCAAGATGGATGGATAACAGATGTCGTTATTCACGTATTTCAGGCCCGCATCCACCGCCTTCGGGTCAACGGAAGGCAGCAGCTCGGCGTTATAGCCGTACTTGTGGAAGATGGGCACCAACAGCTCGAAGTGGTACGGTGCCATCTGCGGCGCAATGATAGTCCAGCCCTCGTCCTTCATCTTCTGCGTGAACTCGGGACGCGGAAATTCAGTGGAAGCCGCTTCGCGCTGCTCGTCGAATTCGCCCGATACGCACGAATCGCACACCTTCACACTATCGTACAGAATCTGTTGCTCATCTGCGGAAAGAACATCCAGATTAGCCAAGGGCGCCTGCTGACGCAGTGCCGCCAGAAGCGAGCGCACGCGAATACGGGCGGCGCCCAAGTTGGACACTTCGTCGATCTTGAGCACGGTATAGACCTTGCCCGAGCCTTCCAAAATCTCTTGCACTTGATCGGTGGTAAGAGCATCCAGGCCGCAGCCGAACGAGTTCAGCTGGATTAGGTCAAGATCGTTTCGCTGCGTGACCACTTTCGCCGCGTTATACAGGCGCGTATGGTACATCCACTGGTCGTAAATGCGCAGGTTGCGCTCGAGTTTGCCCAGATGGGCAATGGAGTCTTCCGTAAGCACCGCCAAGCCAAAACTCGTAATGAGCTCGGGGATGGCGTGGTTAATCTCACGGTCGTTGTGATACGGACGACCCGCCAAAACAATGCCGTGCCCGCCCGTTTCCTCAAGCCAGCGCAGGCATTCCTCGCCCTTCGCACGCATGGCATCCTTGAAGCGCAGGTCCTCTTCCCATGCGGCGTCCACGGCTGCGCAAATCTCTTCTTTTGTGGGGAAGTTGCCAGTCGCGGCCTTCGCCACTTCCGTGCCCGTTGCCGCGGCGCGCTCACGCAGCGCTTCCTGCAGCTTGCCCTTCGCACCGAACTGCTCGAACAAGCGCAGCTTCAGCGCCTCTTTGTCGTCGTACGGCAAGAACGGATTCATGAACGCAATGCACGATTCCCGCAGGTCATCCACGTTAAGTTTCAGCGCCTCGGAATAGCTCATGACAATGGGGCAGTTGTAGTGGTTATTCGCGCCGTCGTCTTCCTGACGCTCCCAGCGAACGCACGGCATCCAAATGAAGTCGATGTCGCGACCCAGCAGGTCCATGATATGGCCGTGCGACAGCTTGGCCGGGTAGCACACGCTTTCGGACGGCATGGATTCAATGCCCGCCTCGTACGTTTTCTTCGAGCTAGGATCAGAAAGCTCCACGTGATAGCCTAGCTTCGTGAAGAACGTATGCCAGAACGGATAATTTTCGTACATGTTCAGCGCACGCGGAATGCCCACGCTGCCACGCGGCGCATCTTGCGCGGAAATGCCTTCGCGATCGAACAGCAGGTGCTCTTTGAACTCGTATAAGTTCGGCACTTTGCCCGCCTTGCTGGTGTCGCCCGCGCCTTTTTCGCAGCGGTTGCCCGTAATGAAGCGACGATGCTTACCCGTGGCAGGGTCCACGCCGAAGTCGTTGATGGTGAGCAAGCATGCGTTTGAACAGCGCTTGCAGCGCACCGTCTTGTGGCTGGGAGCAAGCGCGTTGATCTCGTCGATGGTGAGCATAGAGGTATGGGGCGAAGGCTCGGCAGCATCGGAAGGTGCGGTACCCGCAGCAGCTTCCGATGCGCGAAGCGCGGACTCCGGCGCCTGGTCCGTCGTGCTGTCGAGGGCATCGGAGCGAAGGCTGCGCAGCTTCTGAGCGGAGATGCCCTCGACAGCTTCGAAAGACGCGGCCGAAGGTGAGGTGCCCGAGTTCGCGCGATCCCGAGCGAGAAGGGCGGCACCATAGGCACCCATGCAGCCGGCAATGTCGGGACGTACGGCGTTCACTTCCGACAGCTGTTCGAAAGAGCGCAGCACCGCATCGTTCAAGAACGTGCCACCTTGCACGATAACTTTCGTTCCCACGTCATGCGGGTCGCGAATCTTAATAACCTTGAACAGCGCATTCTTGATAACGGAAAGCGCCAGACCAGCAGCAATATCGCCTACCGTGGCGCCTTCTTTTTGCGCCTGCTTCACGCGGCTGTTCATGAACACGGTGCAGCGGCTTCCCAGGTCAACAGGATGCTCTGCTGCAATAGCGGTCTTTGCGAAGTCAGCAACGTCCAAATTCAGGCCGCTTGCGAAGCTCTCGATGAAGCTGCCGCAGCCCGAAGAGCATGCTTCGTTCAGCATGATATGCTCGATAACGCCGTCTTTCACGCGCAGGCACTTCATGTCCTGGCCGCCAATGTCCAAGATGAACTCAACGCCCGGCAGCATTTCCTGGGCACCGCGCAAATGCGCGACCGTCTCAATCTCGCCCGAGTCAATGCGCAGCGCTTCCAGCAGCAGGCCTTCGCCGTAGCCGGTCACCGTGGCATGGCCGATGGTTACCAGCGGTTTTCCCTGCTCATCGCGCGGAAGGAGCGAGTCCAGCTCGTTGAGCGCCGCACGCGCGCAGCCCAAAACATCGCCCTTATTGCTTACGTAGCTCGACCACAAAATGCGCGCCTGGTTGTCGATAAGCACGGCCTTGAACGTAGTGGAACCGGCATCCAAACCCAAATACGCAATGCCGCGATAATCCGCCAAGCTCGCACGCGCAACGCACTCCTTGTCGTGGCGCGCCTTGAACTCCGCGTAATCCGCCTCGTCGGCAAACAGCGGGGGCAGGCGAACAACTTCGCTTCCCTGAATGTCGCCCAAGTTGCGCAGGCGCTCCAGCACCTCGTTCAGCGTTTCGACCTGCGTGTTTTCATCTGCGGCGCCCGCAATAGCGCAGCCGGAAGCCACGAACAGATGCGCGTTTTCCGGCACAATAATGTGCTCCTCGTCAAGCTCAAGCGTCTCGTAGAAACGCTCACGCAGCTGCGGCAAATACTGCAGCGGACCGCCCAGGAATGCAACATAACCCCTGATAGGACGTCCACAGGCAAGGCCAGAGATGGTCTGCGTCACCACCGATTGGAAAATGGAGGCAGCAATGTCTTCCTTCAGCGCGCCTTCGTTTAACAGCGGCTGCACGTCGGTTTTCGCGAAAACGCCGCAGCGGCTTGCAATGGGGTAAATAGTGGTATGGTTGGCGGCCAGCTCGTTCAAGCCGCCCGCATCGGTATCCAGAAGGC
>CAKUDT010000072.1 GCA_934645125.1 uncultured Eggerthellaceae bacterium | reverse complement strand
CCGCAGCATACCGTGTGGGATGTGGGCGCAGGCACCGGTTCCGTGTCTCTTGAGATGGCTTTCGCTGTAACAGAAGGCCAGGTCATCGCAATAGAGCGCAATGAACCCGCACTGGAACTCATGGCGCAGAACAAAGAACGTATGGGTGCGTGTAACTTGCGTATTGTGGCGGGCAAAGCTCCCGAAGCGCTTGAGCCGCTGCCTGCCCCCGACCGCGTGTTCATTGGCGGATCGGGCGGCAACTTAACGCGCATTATGCAAGTGGCGCTTGAGAAGAACCCGCAGGTACGCTTCGTGGTGACCGCCATTACGCTGGAAACCATCGGTACGGCGTTGCAAGGCTTCAAAGAGCTCGGACTCACGAACGTTGAGATCGTACAAGCAAATATCTCGCGCGACCGCAAAGCGGGTCCATATCACCTGATGACGGCTGAAAATCCCGTGTATATTATGAGTGCGGAAGGTTCAGGCGCGGGCGCTGATGCGGCGCATGGTGCTGATGCTTGCGATGCAGCGGCCACCGATGCAGCAGCCAACGCCGACGCTGCCGCTGCGGCGCCCACCGCCGCGGCAGCAGACGAAGGAGCGAGCGCCGCATGTTAGCACAGCTTCCCCGCGTTTTATTCGCCGCTGCATCCAGCGGATCGGGAAAAACAACTGTAACAAGCGGCATTTTGCGCTGCCTTGATAGGCGCGGCGCGAACGTGCACGCGTATAAGTGCGGTCCCGACTATATTGATCCCATGTTCCACCGTTCGGTGCTGAACACACCATGCCGCAACCTGGATTTGTACTTCTCCACGGAAGACCAGGTGCGCACGCTGCTGGCCGAAAGCGCACTGGCAGGTATCCATGCAGGCGCTCATACAGAAAGCGCAGGTGAAAGCGCTGTCTGCGAAGAAGCCGCTAGCCCAGAAGCCACCGCTTCGCAAAGCGCAGTCACCTTGCGCGAAGAGGCCGCCTCGCACAAAGCAGCGGCCTTGCAACGCATTGCCGTCCTGGAAGGCGTCATGGGCTACTACGACGGCCTGGGCGGCACCACGGTAACGGCAAGCGCTTACCACGTTGCGCAGACCACGAACACGCCGGTGATCCTTATTGCCGATGGGCGCGGTGCATCGCTTACGCTGGTTGCATCGCTGAAAGGCATCATCGAATACCGCCAGCCCAATAGCGTGGCGGGCGTCATCATCAACCGCTGCACGAAAAGCTTAGCCGCGCTGCTCGCACCTGCCATTGAGCAGGAATGCGGCATTCCCGTTTTAGGATACGTGCCGAATAAGCCCGAATTCGCGCTAGAGAGCCGCCACTTGGGCCTGGTTACCGCAAACGAAGTGGATGACCTGCAAAAACGCATTGATGCTGTGGCAGATACGTTGGAGGAAACCATCGACATCAATGCGCTGCTTGCTGTAGCACAACAGGCACCGGCGCTGGAGTACGAGCCTTCTCAAGTGACGGCCGCAACTGCAAATAAACCGATTATCGCCGTAGCGCAAGACGAAGCCTTCTGCTTCTATTACGAAGAAAGCTTGGAGCTGTTGCGTAAACTGGGCGCTGACCTGGCGTTTTTCTCGCCGCTGGCGGGAGATACCCTGCCCAAGGGCACATGCGGCGTTTACCTGGGTGGCGGCTACCCTGAGCTGCATGCTGCTGCCTTGGCGGAAAATGAAGCACTGGCATGCCAGCTACGTGAACGTCATGCAGCAGGCATGCCGCTGTTCGCAGAATGCGGCGGCTTCATGTACTTACAAGAAAATCTAACCGACATCGAAGGGCGCACTTGGTCTATGGCAGACGTTATCCCTGGTAAAGTGCATTATACGGGAAAGCTTTCACGCTTTGGCTACATTGAACTCACCGCTTCCGAACACGGCATGGGTCTTGATGCGGGCGACACGTTGCGCGCGCACGAATTCCATTACTTCGACAGCTCGCATAACGGGCAGGCGTGCCGCGCCGTGAAATACACGGGCAAGCAATGGGATTGCTGCGTGCTGAACGAGCGTCTTTTTGCGGGATTTCCCCACTTCTACCTGCCAAATTGCCAAAAACTTGCACGCGGTTTCGTGGAAGCGGCAGCCGCCTACAAACACGAGACGGGCGACGCGGAAGAAACTCCGTGCTCCGTACAAAGCGCCACAAACGAGTCATCGAGTAGCACGGAAGCGCAGGGCGTCTCATGAGCATTGCCTTCTGCGTAAGCGTAGCGCTTGTTGTGGGCTACGTTGCCGACCTGCTATTCGGCGAGCATTTCGCCGCCATCTGCCCCGCCATCCTGCTGGGCAAGCTTATTGCGAAGCTTGAGCCGCCGTTGCGTGCGCGCGCCGAAAACGACCCTGCAAAGCTGCGCCGCGCGGGGCGCATCCTGGTTGTTGCTGTGTGCGCCGCCGCATTTGTGCCTACGCTGGTAATCTCCGTTGCCGCATGGCTCATTCACCCGGCAGTTTTCCTGATACTGCAGGCGTTTTGGTTCTACCAGATTATAGCTACGCGCTGCCTAGCCGATGCCAGTCTGCCTGTCTACCAGGCACTTCAGGAAGATGACCTGGAAAAAGCGCGTCGCGAAGTAGGCATGATCGTGGGACGCGATACCACCGAGCTCACGGCCGAAGGTTGCACGAAAGCTGCCGTGGAAACCGTTGCGGAAAACACGAGCGACGGCTCCATTGCCCCGCTGATTTATTTCGCGTTGGGCGCAGCACCGCTGGCGATGCTTTACAAAGCCATTAACACTATGGACAGCATGATTGGCTACAAAAACGAGAAGTACCTTGATTTCGGGCGCGCCGCAGCACTGCTCGATGACGTGGCGAATTTCATTCCCGCACGCATCACCGGCTTGTTGTTGTGCGCTGCAGCCATCTTCGTGCCTGGCTGCAGCCCCGCACGCGCTGCTCGCATCTGGGCGCGCGATCGCAAGAAAAGCACGTCCCCGAATTCGGGTCAGTGCGAAAGCGCGGTTGCGGGTGCGCTGGGTGTGGCACTTTTGGGCGACGCGGTGTACTTCGGGAAGGTTGTGCACAAAGAAAGCGTGGGTGATGCAACCCGCGCCATTACACCGGCCGACATTGCAACCAGCCATAAGCTGATGTTCGCGGCGGCAAGCATTGCATGCGCATTAGCGCTGGTCATTCGCTTGCTTGTTTTTGGAGTTGCCTAGTGCCAAGCTCACGAGAGTTGAGCGGAAGCACTTGGGAGATAATTGAAGGAAGGGGTTTTCCACATGCTTGAACACGGAGGCGACATCAAGGGCTTCCAGGAGGAATACGGCACGCGTCCGCTTGATTTTTCGGCGAACATCGCGCCTCTGGGCGTACCCGCCGAAGTGCGCGAAGCAGTTTGTGCCGCGCTGGACGACGTTGCCAACTACCCCGACCCGCTATGCCGCGACCTGGTACGCGCACTGGCTGCGCACGATACCGTTGACGAGCACTGCATTCTCTGCGGAAACGGCAGCTCTGACTTGCTCTTTCGCCTGGTAGCGGCGGTAAAACCGCGCCGCGCGCTGGTTTGTGCACCTACGTTTGCGGAATACGAGCAAGCGCTGGCAACCACGAACGCAGCACTGAATTTCTATCCGCTTTCCGAGCAGTACGACTTCGCCGTGCGTGACGACTTCGCCGACTTCATTACCCCTGAAACCGACTTGGCGGTGATTTGCCAGCCGAACAATCCTTCGGGTGCAACCGTTTCGCATGAGCTGATGGAGCGCATCTTGGAAAAATGCGCGCAGTGCAACGCAACACTTCTGGTGGATGAGTGCTTCGTGGGCTTTCTAGATGACCCGCACGCTATTAGCGTGGTTCCGTGGCTTGAACGCTACCCGAACTTAGTGGTACTGAAAGCGTTCACGAAGCTCTACGGCATACCGGGTATTCGTCTGGGCTACGCGCTGACCAGCAATAACGCGCTCATCGAAGCAATGCGTGCGGCGGGGCAGCCTTGGAGTGTGTCAAACTTGGCACAGGCGGCAGGCATTGCGGCGCTGGGTTGCACCAAATACGTAGAACAAGTGCGCACCATCACGCGCGAAGAGCGCGCATTCCTGAAAGCGGCGCTGAAGGAGCGCGGCATTGCCAGCTGGGGCACCGCGAACTTCCTGCTGTTCCACGTGACAGAGCAGCCGGGCGCGCCCACGTTCGTGCAGCAAATGCGCGAACAAGGCGTGCTGGTGCGTGATTGCGCGAACTACCACAACCTGGACCAAGGATGGTATCGCATTGCCGTGCGCTCGCATGAGGAAAACGTACGGTTGCTGCAAGCTATCGATACCGTGCTTGAGCTGCGGAAACACGGGTGCTAGCAAAGCAGGAAGCAAGCAGCGTTGCCACATGCAATAACGAGCACGCAATAGAGTAGGCACGCTCAACAGGGAAGCTGCCGTAACGGCTTCTCCAAACTGAGAACCTAAAACACGAAACAGCGTTACCATAAGCGGAAACACAAAAAAGGGAAAGGAAATCGCATGACGGCAAAAGCCATTATGGTGCTGGGCACCACTTCCGACGCCGGCAAAAGCTTTGTCGCTGCGGCGCTGTGCCGCATTTTTGCGCAAGACGGCTATAAAGTCGCACCCTTCAAAAGCCAAAACATGGCTCTGAACAGCTACATTACCGCCGAAGGGCTGGAGATGGGCCGTGCGCAAGTCATGCAGGCCGAAGCAGCGGGCATTGAGCCTTCCGTGCTCATGAACCCCGTGCTGCTTAAACCCACGGGCGATACCGGCAGCCAGGTCATTGTGCTGGGCGAAGTGCGCGGCGACATGCCCGCGCGCGATTACTACGCATTCAAGGATCAGCTGCGCCCCACCATCAAACAGGCATACGACACGCTGGCAGGGCAAAACGACATCATTGTGCTGGAAGGCGCCGGCAGTCCCGCTGAAATCAACCTGAAGCAAAACGACTTCGTGAACTGCGGCATGGCAGCCATGGCAGGCGCTCCCATTATCTTGGTGGGCGACATCGACCGCGGCGGCGTGTTTGCCAGCCTGTACGGCACCATCAAGCTGCTGGAGCCCGAAGAGCAGGCCATGGTGAAAGGCACCGTGATCAACCGCTTCCGCGGCGACGTATCGCTGCTGGAAAATGGCCTGGACATGCTGGAAAACCTGACCGACACCCCCGTGGTGGGCGTTATTCCTTACATGCACGTGGATATCGACGACGAAGACTCGCTTTCAGGCCGCCTGAGCGCCACCGCGCCCACCGCTGGTATGGTTGACGTTGCCGTTATCGGGCTTCCGCACATTTCGAACTTCACCGACTTCAACCCGCTGGGACGCTTTCCCGGCGTTGCCGTGCGCTACGTTTACAAGCCCGAGCAGCTTGGCGCGCCTGACTTTTTAGTGGTTCCCGGATCGAAGAACACCATGGGCGACTTGGCCTGGGTGCGCAAAGTTGGCCTGGACCAGGCAATTCGCGCATATGCCGCAACGGGACGCCCCGTGTTGGGCGTGTGCGGCGGCTACCAGATCATGGGACGCTCCATTGCCGACCCCGACAACACAGAAGGCGGCGGCACGGCAGAAGGCCTGGGGCTGCTCCCCGTGCATACCGTGTTCCAAGGCGCGAAGACGCGCACGCGCGTGAAGGCCACTACGGGCACGTTCGGTGATGTTTTATCGCCGCTATCAGGTACAACGCTTGATGGCTACGAGATTCATATGGGTGTTTCCACCATCGAGGAAGAATGCGGCGCTGTACCCTTCGCCACGCTGGAATACGAAGACGGCCGCCCCAGCGCGCAGGACGGTTGCGTATGCGGCAACGTTATGGGTACGTACTGCCACGGCCTCATGGAAGAAGGCAGCTTCCCGTTTGAGCTGGCGCGCATGCTGTGCGAAGCACGTGGGATTTCCACCGACGGCTTTCCCACCGAGAGCTTCCGCGCTTACAAGAATCGCCAATACGACCAGCTGGCGCAAACCGTGCGCGAATCGCTGGACATGGACGCCATTTACCGCATTGTTAAGGAGGGGCTATGAGCAACCCATTAGATGAGATTCAGTTTGTGAAGCCGGCCGATATTGAGACGCGCAGCTTTGAGATTATCACCTCTGAGCTGGGAAATCGTGTTCTTGATCCGGAAAACGAGCTGGTTATCAAACGCTGCATTCACACGTCGGCGGACTTCGATTACGCCGATAACCTGTGCTTTTCCGAGCATGCCGTGTCGCGCACGGTCGAGGCGCTGAAGTCGGGTGTGAGCATTGTAACGGATACGAACATGGCGAAAGCCGGCATCAACAAGCGCGTGCTGGGGCGTTTCGGCGGCGAAGTGCTGAACTTCATGACCGATCCCGATGTTGCCGCCGAGGCGAAAGAACGCGGCATCACCCGCTCCGCCGTGTGCATGGAGCGCGGTGTGGCGCTGGGAAAACCCCTGATCTACGCCGTGGGTAATGCACCGACCGCCCTTATCCGCCTGTATGAGATGCTTGAAGAAGGCTCCATGGTCACGCCGGCGCTCATCGTGGGTGTGCCCGTTGGCTTCGTGAACGTGGTGGAGTCCAAAGAGCTCATTTTGAGTCGCACCGACGTACCCTACATTGTTGCGCGCGGACGCAAAGGCGGCTCCAACATTGCCGCATGCATCTGCAACGCGCTGCTCTACCTTGCTTCCAATAACGAGCGCTCGTAACACCAATTGTTGACAAATTACCCCACCTTTTGTCAACAACGATAGCCAATCTCTTAGATGCGCAGCCCGAAACAAAAACCATACAACCCTTTGACCAGGAATC
>CAKUDT010000071.1 GCA_934645125.1 uncultured Eggerthellaceae bacterium | reverse complement strand
TGAGTTCAAAACCCATGTTGTCGGAAAATCGACCTCAAAACGCCCAAATCGACGATTCGGGGCACATTGAGTTTTATCTTGAACGCTCATCATAGCCTGACAATAATCGCGACCTGGGCTTTTACTGAGCGATATGGAGCCGAAGGGCTTCAAGATGCCTTGTACGCGCCTTCGAGGTGCCCCGTATCGTTGATTTGCGCGTTTTAGAGCTAAAAATCCGACAACATGAGCGCAATTAAGGCCAAAACGGCAAGAACATAGCCCGCACGCATGACATCACGCGTCTTTTTGCCAATACCCAGATCGCGCGCAAGAGATTTCGTGGCAATGCCCACGTGCCACGCAAGCACTGCCAGCAACAGCAAAAACGGAATTCTCAGCTGATCGGGACCGATTGCAAGAAAGCCGGGAAAGACAACGCAGCACAGATGCGCCGCAATCACCAACGCCAACAGTGCGCCTGTGGCCCATTTCAATACAAAGTGGCGCTTCTTACGTACGCTCGGTGGACGTTCTTTGTCGGTCAACATTAAAACGGTAGCGGCAACGCTGGCAACCACATGCACGCCCACAACACCCAACATGCCCCACACCAGCCATGGCACGCTGTTGACCAGACCGTCAACAAAGAAAGATGCCGTCCCCAGTCCTGAATGGACCAAGAAGAAAACAGCGATAACCAAGGCAACGACCGCATTAAACAGGCGTAACTTTTCTGCAGGAGTGTTTGCTTGCCTCATCGCAGAGCCATTTCTTCCACGGAGCCAAACAGCAAGTCGATCATGAGCAAGCGGTTGCGAATGACATCGGGCTTGTCCAGCAACACCTTTACGATCTCCGCTGCCTGAAACGACGCGACCACCCCTGCTGTAAACGGCAAGTTGCCCTCGGTTTTCTGCACGCCTTCCCCGCTGGCGTCCATAGCAGCACCGTACAGAGAAGCGAAGGAAATATCACCGGGAAACACCGTGCACGTCTGACCGAACCAGCCAGCAATAGCACCGTACACAAGGGGAACGTCCGCTTCCTGGCAGGCACGCGCCAGCTGAAAACGCGAAGATACATTATCCAGACAATCCACTACACAGTGGCACTCGGCTATTAAGTCTGCGGCATTATCGCTGGTCAAGTATGCTCTTACCGGCTCTACCGCAACCGAAGAGTTCACCGCAGCCAAACGCTTGGCAGCTGCATCCACCTTTGCCACACCCACTGTTTCCTCGGTACAGAAAAGCTGACGGTTTAAGTTCGATTCCTCAAAAACGTCAGCATCAACCAGGCGCAAGCTGCCCACGCCAATACGTGCCAGGTGCTCGGCAACGTAGCCGCCCAAGCCGCCGCACCCGATTACAGCCACCTTGCACGCTTGGAGCGCCTGGCACTCTTGGTCCGATAGCGCTTGCTTATTGCGATCGTATCGGTGTTGAAATGCCATAGCGCCCCTTTCATTGATATCTCTTCACTAGCCGCCGCATCGAGCCACGCACGCAACACACGCCGCTCGATGCGCCCGCCGGACAAACGCCCGTGCCCCACGCTCGCACGCAACTTGAGCCTGCGCCTGGCCAGCACGTTGCCGCATCGAGCCGCCCCTGCGCGACCTGCACCTACACCCGCGCAACCACAAACCACGACTGCATGCGCAACCGCGCATCCGCACAACCACACCACCAAGTAGCTACACGAAACGATACGTCTGCGCCATCTCGTCTGCAAGAGCTTTTTTGCGACACGCATCACACATGTCCACGTCCGACATCTCGCGCGTTCCCAAAACCTGACCGCATTCCTTGCAACGGACCAGCGCGAACGTGCGATTCCAGATAGTGCGCGTATCGGCGTCTTCCGTAAACTCAATACATTCTGTAGGACACACGTTTGCGCAGCTCAAACAACCAATACAGGCATCGCTTGCCGCGCCATACGGCGTGTTGACCTCTTTGTCCACGCCACGATTCACGGTAGAAATTGCCCCCGCGCCCATGCTTTCACACGCCTGCACACACAGACCACACAGAATGCACTTGCCCGCATCCAGCGGCTTAAGGCGCGCATAGCCTTCGGTCGCGCCCATCTGCGCTGCCATATCCGCAATCACCTCAGACTCAGGCGCACGTGCTGCCAGCAACGCCAAAAGAACTTTGCGCTCCTGTACGATCTTCGGCGAATTCGTAAGCACCTCGCACTCGCCTTCAACGGGATACACGCACGACGTGACCACCTTGGAGCGCCCGCGCGTAATCACTTCCACAATGCACACGCGACAACACGCGCGATGCTCCGCAAACGCGTTGCTGCGACACAGCGCCGGAATCTCAATGCCATTACGTTTTGCCACATCCCACAGGTATTCGCCATGCTGGGCGATACAGGGCACACCGTCAATCACAATCTCGTAGGTCTTGACCATGGCTACCTCCCCTCCGTCAGCACCGCATCAACGCGGCACGCCTCGCGGCAGCTACCGCACGCGATACACGCAGCCTCATCAATCACATGCGGCTGTTTCCGTTCACCGGAAATCGCATCGGCAGGGCACGCCTTGGCACACAGACCACAGCCTACACATTTCTCCGCATCAATAAAGAACCTGGTCAACGCGGCGCACACACCTGCCGGACAACGATGCTCGCAAATATGCGCCTCGTATTCGTCGCGGAAGAACTTGATGGTGGTCAACACAGGGTTCGCCGCCGTGCGACCCAATGCGCACAGGGAAGCATCCTGCATCATGTGACCGATTTCCTCAAGCAACTCGATGTCGCCCTCTTTGCCGCGGCCTTCGCAAATCTCGTTGAGAATAAAGCGCATCTGACGTAGGCCCTCGCGGCACGGCGTGCATTTTCCGCAGCTTTCCTCGCACAGGAAATCAATGTAGTAGCGCGCAACTTCCACCATGCAGCTGCGATCGTCCATAACAATCATACCGCCGGAGCCCATCATGGCACCGTATTCGGTTAGCGTGTCGAAATCCACCGGCAAGTCCAGCAAGCTCTCGGGAATACAGCCGCCCGACGGACCGCCCGTCTGAATGGCCTTGAAGGGACGGTCATTGATAATGCCGCCGCCAATGTCGTAGATAAGGGTGCGCAGCGTGGTGCCCATGGGTACTTCCACCAAACCGGTGTGTTTGACTTTTCCCACCATGGCAAACACTTTCGTGCCCTTCGATTTTTCTGTTCCTAGCTGGGAATATGCTTCGCCGCCCTGAGCTAAGATGGTGGGGATGGATGCCAGCGACTCAACGTTATTCAGCACCGTGGGCTTCTCGAACAAGCCACTCTGAACGCTGCGGATGTACTTGGGGCGCGGCTCGCCCACCTTGCCCTCGATGGAGTTCATAAGGGCTGTGGATTCACCGCACACGAACGCGCCGCCGCCGCGCACAATGCTCAAGTCCAGCTTGTGATCGGTGCCCATGACGTGCTCGCCCAGAATACCTGCTGCATACGCATCGTCAATGGCGTGCTGGATATGCTCGCGCGCCAAGGCGTATTCGTCGCGGATGTAGAGCACGCCCGTCTCGGCGCCAATGGCCAGCGCGCCGATAATCATGCCCTCGATAACGGCATGGGGGCTTCCCTCCATGGTGGAACCATCCATGAACGCGCCCGGGTCGCCTTCGTCACCGTTGCACACAATGTATTTCGGCGTGGCGTCGTAGCCCGCCGCGCTGCGCCACTTACGCCCTGTGGGGAAGCCCGCGCCGCCCTTACCGCGCAGACCGCTCTTTTCCACCTCGGTGATAATCTCATCGGGCGTCATGGCCAGGGCTTTCTTCAGGCCTTCGTAGCCGCCCGCGGCAAGGTATTCATCCAAACTCAGCGGGTCGATGATGCCCACATCTTTCAGCACCACTTTGTTCTGCAAGCCGTAGAAGGGGTTGTCGGCTTGATGCTCGTGACGTTTCCCCTGCTCATCGCGATACAGAAGCTTCTCTACCGGCTCGCCTTCAAGTGAGACAATAATATCGGATGCGTCCGCTGGCTTCACCTTGTAATACATGGTGTCGCGCGGCATCAAGCGCACCAGCGGACCCTGCTCGCATTCGCCCGAGCAACCCGTGCGGCACACCTTAAGCTCTACCAGGGCATTTGCATTCTGCGCCGTGATTTCTTCCTCTAAGGCGCGCGCCACATCGTATGCGCCGTTAGCAATGCAGCCCGTGCCGCAACACACTAGAATCTTTTCGGTCTTACTCATTGCTGGCCTCCCCTTCTTCGGCATCAAGCGAGCGATAGTGCTCCACAATGCCGGGAACGTCTTCCAGCTTCAGCTTATTGTGGTACGTGCCATCGACCAACATGACCGGCGCCAGCGCACACGAACCCAGGCAATTTACCATTTCCACGGAGAACAGCCCGTCTTCGGTGGTCTCGCCCGGCTCAATACCCAGCTCGCGCTTGAGGCCCGTTGCTAAGTTCACGGATCCGCGAATGTGACAGGCGGTGCCGTTGCAGATCTTGATGATGTGCTTGCCCTTAGGCTTGAGCGACAACGCTTTATAGAACGTGGCCATGGAATAGAGTTGGGCAACACCGCAGTTCAGGTGCTCGGCCAGTCGAGTAAGTCCCAGTTCGGGAATATAGTTGAACGCATGCTGCATATCCTGCATGGCGGCCAGCGCGTAGCGGCGCTCGGCAGGATACGACTGCACGATTCGAATGATTTCGTCTTCGGAAACCATGGGAGTCTCCTTCGTGTTCAAGGGGCGCATGCGGGCGGAAGGCGGCGGCGCATCGGCAATCGGGCAGCAACCATGACGCAGCGGCAACGGCGCAGTCGCGACCGCAGTCACGCTCACGCCACAGCAGCGTCACGCCCGCGGCACGGCGGCATCATGCCCGCGCCACTGCAGCATCGCGCGGCGTCACAGCAGCGTCACGGGCGCGCTGCAACGGCATCGCGCCCGCGCCATACCCGCAGCACCGCAATCGCAACAGCAGCATTGCCGCAGCTCAGCCGCCTGCAACAAGCGGCGTCACGGCAACGTAATCCTGCTCGGAAAGCGCGGTGTGCACGCCATCCAGATGCTCGATATGCCGTCCGCACACCAGCACAATGGCATCGCGTCCCTTATCGGTATGATCGGCATTGAGCAGCAGCCCTCGAAAATCGGGGTAGCGCTGCTCCAAAATCTCCAGTAACCCCAAAACGTCGCGGGGGGCGGGGATGTCGATGCACCCCTGCCCCACGATTTTGCGATATGTCGCGAAAAACTTGACGTTCATGCGGCGCCCTACAGCGAAAGCTCCTGGAACTTCGCTTCGGTGGGGTCGCCTTCGGCCGTCCAGCCGCGCGCTTCGTAGTAATCGGCCAGCATAACCTGCAGCTCCGCCACCTTGCCCTTAGCCGGGCCACTTGGCAGCTCTTCGCGCAGCAAGCGCGGCGGCAGCGTGTCTTTTTCCACACCGGCAGCCATGTTGAAACGCTTCTCCAGGTTCCAAATGCGCTCGCCCTTCAGCAAGATCTCTTCATCGGTCTCATCGGTTCCCACCGCTTCGCGATACAAACCGGCCAGCTCGGGCAGGCCCAGCGCGAACGTTGTGAACAGGCAAATACCCGTGGAATCGCACAGCGCCGTAAGGTCCTGGAATGTCTTCAGCAACGCGCCCTTCCCTTCTGTGACCAGGGGATCGGTCTTTACGGGAAGGCCCAACACCTCGGGGGAGATCATGTAGCCGCGTACGTGGCAGCCACCGCGGTTGGATGTTGCATACTCAAGCGCAATGCCCTGAATGGCGCGTCCATCATAGGCGGGCATCTCTTGCTTCTTCACGGACATGGACAGCTCGGGGTGGCCGTAATGTTCGGCCAAGCGGTAAGAGCCCTGGCCCAGCAGCTTGCCGAAGCCTTCGCCATCGGCCGTCATGCGCACGCAGCGCACCATGGCGGCGGCGTCGCCAAAACGCAAGGGGAAGCCGATGTCGCTCTCGGGGATATAGCCCGCCTCGAACAGCTCCATGGCGCAGGCAACGGTGGCGCCCAACGTGATGGGGTCCATGCCCTCCTCATTGCAAATCCAGTTGGCTTTCAGCACGGCGGCAATGTCATCCACGCCGCAGTCGGCGCCAAAGCTCCAGCCCGCTTCGTATTCGGGGCCTTCGCCAAAGCCGTAAAACTCGCTCTCATCAGGCTCGATCTTAGTCACGCGTCCGCACGCGATGGTGCAGCCAAAGCAGCCCTGGTTCTTCACCAGCGCGCCTTCGGCCAGCTTCTCGCCGGAAATCTCGTACGCGTTCTCGAACACGGCGCCATCGCGGCCGTTGTTCTTGGGCAGGCCGCCCACTTCGTTGATGATGTTCACCAGAATCTCGGTGCCGTACGCCGCCAGACCGGTGCCACATACGGGATGCTCGCGCAAAATGGTGCGCGCCTTCAGGCTTTCCTCCAAAAAGCCCTGGTTGCGCGCAACTTTCACGCTGCCCGTTCCGCGAACAACCACGGCTTTCAGGTTCTTTGAGCCCATAACAGCGCCCATGCCGCCACGACCGGCCGCACGGTTCTTGTCATTCATGACGCCCGCGAACAGCACGCCGTTTTCGCCCGAAGGAGCAATGGTGGCAATGCGGAACTTGCCCACTTCCGCTTCCAGCAAATCGGTGGTCTCATGCACGTTCTTACCCCACAAATGGCTTGCATCGCGCAGTTCCACCACGTCATCGTTGATGTAAAGGTACACAGGATGGTCGGCCTTGCCTTCGAAAATAATGCCGTCGTAGCCCGCATACTTCAGCTCAGGGCCAAAATGCCCGCCGGAATTTGCCGCGCCAATAGTGCCCGTGAGCGGCGACTTCGACACCACTTCGTAAC
>CAKUDT010000070.1 GCA_934645125.1 uncultured Eggerthellaceae bacterium | reverse complement strand
TGCCCGTCTGCGCGCTTCTGATCTACTTCCAACCTGCATCAACTTCGAATTTCACCCTGATTTTCCAACAACATGGCTTGCAAATCGCGCAAAAGTCGAGCAAGACCGAATAATTAGCCCGTATTCGCGCAGGTTGCGTCTCTGTGTTGGGAAAAGTGCATCAGCGACGTCTCATCGATTGTGTCTGATCGAGAACAATACAGCGACGCATCAAAATAAAATAGGGAACAAATTGCAATAAAAAATGATAAAATATTCCCTACAGCATTATCAAAAAAGGAGTGTTCATGCCCGTGCGCAACAACATCAACGAACTTCTCTATCAGCGGGCCGACATCAACGCGCGGCTCGCGCTCATTCCCTACGAAGGCACGCCTGAAGTGAAGGAGCGCGATGGGAATCGATATCTGTACATGCGTAAGCGCGTCGGAGGTAAACTGACCTCAACTTATGTTGACACATACTCCGAAGACTTGCATCAATTGCTTCTACGCAACGCAGCTCAGGCCCGCACGCTTCGAAAAGAGCTGCGCAGATGCGAGAAAGAACTCGCAGCGGCGGGGTACTCGGAAGACGAGCTATCACCTCGCGTCCTGCTTAATCTGGACTTTGCACGAACGAACATGAAGTCCATGATTTACGAGCAGGCAGTGCTCGAGGGAGTATTCACCACGTTCCCACAGACCGAAGATATCGTAGACAACGGCATCGTAAACGGCGTGTCCGCATCTGATGTCCAGAAGATTCTCAACCTCAAGCATGCCTGGGAATTTGTCCTTGACAAGGATGTGCTACGCTGCCCTTCGGATTTTTCCATGCTAAGCCATATAGCTGGCCTGGTCAACGAGGGGTTCTTCGTAGACGGCGGCAGAGTGCGCGGCGTTCCCGTAGCAATTGGCGGAACATCGTACGTACCGCCCCTTCCACAAGAATCTGTCATAAGAGAACGACTAGCTGAAATCATTAATGCCAGGAAACCCCGCATCGATACAGCCATTGAACTGGCGATATCCTGTATGAAATGGCAAGTTTTCCTGGACGGAAACAAACGCGCGGCCATAATCTATGCCAACCACTACCTCATTTCGAAGGGAGGCGGTCTGCTCATCGTGCCCGAGGCAGACGTGCAGACATTTCGAAAGCTGCTCGTTGGCCACTACGAGGGAACAGACTCCAACGAGCTGGTGGCGTTCATGCAAGAAAAGTGCTGGCGCCCCTTGGGGTAGGCGATTGCGCTTGATCATCTTGCGTCTCGGCGAAAATACGTGTGTCTCACCAAACAAAAAAATAGGGAACGAATCGCAATTTAAATTATAGAAAAGTTCCCTACATTGATGCGCGACGACAACACTGACCAACCAAACAGAACAGCACCATTGGGCCTTCCCGCTTAGAACCCTGGGGCAGCACGCGCAATCGCAACACCAAAGTTATCTCTCACATTTTCTGTCACTATCTCTCATTTATCTGTCACTATCTCTCACATTTTTGCATTTATCTTTCACTTTTCTCTTGTTATCTCTCATATTATCTGTCATATCTCTCACTTTATCTCTCACGTTTCAACTCTTGAATCTTTGCAATCCTGGCTCCTGGATTATCTAATTGGGTAGAATTAAAGCATGAATAAAAGCAGGCCGTTTTGCGGAATTGAAAAGAGACAGGCAGAGCGACAGCCTCCGCGAACGGCCAATAGAAAACAGTGCAAGACAATAGCAACTGCCGCAAATCAAAATCGCCACATCGTAGCTTCTCCGAGCCAACCACGAAAGGAACCGTCATGTCCGCCGCCAATCAGCGTCTGAAGCTTCTCTATCTTGCACGCATTCTGCAAGAAGAGACGGACGAAAATCACGGCCTCACGTGCCCGCAGCTGTGCGAGCGTTTGGCGGAGCATGGCATAAAAGTGGAGCGGAAAACGTTTTACCGCGATATTCAAAGCCTAGTGGACTTCGGGTATGACATTCAGAAAATACCTCACAATCCCGTTGAATATGCGCTGGTCACGCGCGAATTTCAAGACCAAGAGCTCATCTTGATGGCCGACGCTGTGCAGTCATCGAAGTTCCTAACTCAGCGCAAAGCCGACACCCTGGTTGCCGCCATCGAAAAGCTGGGAAGCAAACACCTGGCTGCCAGTTTAAAGAAACGCATCCATGTGGAAGGCCGCATCAAAGCACAAAACGAGTCGGTTTTCTACAACATCGACGCCATCAGCCGCGCCATTTCGATGCGTCGCAAAGTCGAGTTCAAGTACTTCCAATACGACGAAAACAAGAAGCGGGTGCTGCGACGCAAGGGTGCCATCTACAAAGAAACCCCTGTTCAGCTGCTCTATACGAACGACTGCTATTACCTGGTAGCCTGGAGCGAGCAACACGAAAGCTTCGTGAATTATCGCGTTGACCGCATGCTCAACATCAACGTATCGGAAGAAGAGGCCACGCGCAACGAGCGCATTGCTGCCTTCGACGCCACGCAGTATCAACAACGCAGCTTCGACATGTTCAACGGGCAGCCGACAACGGTCACGCTTTTAGCGAAGGCCTCGGCTATGAACGCAGTCGTGGATCGTTTCGGAGAAGACGTTCTGGTCACACCAGCCGAAAAAGGTATCGCGCGCGTGCACGTAACGGTAATGGAAAGCCCCACGTTCTACGGATGGCTCGCGCAATTTGGTGAAGACATCACCATTGAAGCACCACAGAGCACGCGCGCGGCATACGCCGCACATCTTCGCAGCATCTTGCGCGGCTACGAGGATTCGAACACAAACGCCTCAGTCTAGTCGGCCGCCGCTCGAACAGCAAACCTGCTGCTCCCACCTGGGGCGCAGCTCAAATCGCAGCTGGTGCGGCATCGCGCCACCCCAGCTGGACCCTTCGCTCGACCCCTTCACGCCAGTTCTAGTCAGCTGCCCCATCCAGGAAAAACAGCTCGTACCAGCGCACCAAGGTGTAGCACGTCCACACGTAGCGCCACAAAAGCGGCTCGTGACGCTTGTACCAATGTCCGTGCGCCGCTGGTTTCTCGCCTTTGAACGCTGCCAGCAAACAGTTCAGCTCACCTGCGTTGAGTAGGCATTTCGCCGCATCGCTTGTCAGCGCGCGCTCGATTTCCGCCATGAACGGCTCGGTTGCCAGCCATGCACGCACCGGCACCGGGAAACCCAGCTTCTTGCGATATGCAACGTCGTGCGGCAACACGCGTGCCGCTGCCGCGCGAAGCGCCAGCTTATTCCCCTGATCGGTAGTCTTGAAACGCGACGGCATAGCGCGCGCAATCTCGAACATGCGCAAATCGCAGAACGGCATGCGAATATCAAGGCCCGTGCCACGCGCGATTTTCGTGGAGTTATACAGAATGCTGCCTTCAAAATACGTGCGCAAGTCGGTGTAGAGCTTTTGCCCCAGCTCATCGTAGACGGCACCCGCCGCCGCACGCTGCTTGACAAATTCCTCTGTGGAACGGTTCGGGAAATACTGCGCGGCAAAACGCTTCTGCTCTTTCGCATTCATGATGTACGTGGTGCCGTGATAGACCGGCTCGAACAGCTTGCGCAACGCCGGCGTGTGACGATACACGCTGTAGCCGGCGAAGAACTCATCGGCGCCTTCGCCCGAAAAACACAGCTCGGACTTGCCGCCCGCCACAATCTGCTTGCACGCGGAATACAGAGAGAGCGCAGCAACATCGGCCGTGGGCAGCTCGAAAGCACGCAGAAACTCATCAACGTTTCCCAGGAACTCTTCCGGCGTTACCGTAAGCCCTTCGAAATTGCGACCCAAAAACTCCGCCGTGGCACGCGCATCTTCCTCTTCGCTTGCCTGCTGATTTTCATACGCCGCACAAAATCCCGTGCGCGCGCGGCTCTTCGCCACAATGAACGACGAATCCACGCCGCCTGAAAGAAAGCCGTCACACACCTGGTCGGGCTCGCAAATGTCGCGCAGGCTTGCTTCCATGGCAGCATCCACGTCGCTTGCCCACTGATCGAGCGTCTTCGACTCGTCGGGCTCAAACGAAAGATCCCAATACGTGCCCAACTGCAATCCCTGTGCGGCACTGTACGTCAAATAGCCGCCCGGTTGCAGCTTGAACACGCCTTTGAACAGGGTTTCTTCGCCGGGCAAGTAGGTGAACGCCAAATAGAACTGAATCATTTCCTGATTGAGCTCGCGCACAAACCCCGGCTGGTCAAACAAATCGCCGATGCTCGTGCCCACCAGAACGCGCCCATCCGCCGTCTGGTAATAGAAAAACAGCTCCGCGCCCAGAATGTCACGCAAGCAAAACAGCTGCTGGCTTTCCGTGTCGAAGAGCGCAGCGGCGAACTGACCATTGATATGGGTGCCCATCTGCGTTCCCCACCGCTCGTAAGCGGCCACCATCAAACGCTGCTCGCGCTGATCGCGCGTCAGTCCATTGGTGCATACACCCAGTTCAGATGCAAGTTCTTTATGGTTGCGAATCAATCCGGCATATGCTTTCAGCTCAATCACAGGTTTTCCTTTCGGTTCGAATCAGCAGGTCGCGAAGGTCGCTCACGCGAAGTGGAGCGCCGCAGCAAAGCAACGAATCCGCCACAGTACCGCGCAACGTAGCTGCGCGCACGTTGCCGCTGCGCCTTTCGCGCCTTGCGCCGCCACGCCTTCACGCAACAACGTTACTGCGCAGCCAGCGTTGCCACTTTAATCTTGAACACCGCTTTCTTCACGGCCTGGGGCGCATCAACGCAAACACCTGGCATATGAGCATCGGCAGGAAACACAAGAGCAAAGCGTTCCGGCGTCATAAGGAAGGCCTCGCCCGTTACGTTGTTGCTGTACAGCGCGTAATCATCGGCGGCATCAAACGCCTTCGTGACTTCCAGATTCTGCACCGGAGCAACTTCCAAATACTCCTGGCCAACAATAACGCACTGAATGTCAACGTATTCTTCGTGCGCTTCGTATTCTTTTTGAGTGCGAGGCTTCGTATCGTACGACATCACGTTCACGCACTCGCCATCGCCCAAGTCGTAGCTGCCGTTTTCAAGCGCAGCCATATCATGTGCTGCCCAAAAATTCGCCGCCTTCGGGCAAATCTTGGCAAGATCTTTCATTTCCGTTGAAAACAGCATCGTTTGTCTCCTTTTCGTTTTTCTGCGCGCAGTTCCTTGTTCGATGCTTTGGCAATTCAGCCGCCGCAGGGAAATGCCTCCCGCGCTTGCCATGCTCTCGCGCCCGAGCATCTTCCGCGCTTACAACCCTTCTATTTTAGCCGTTCTCACGCAGGCATTACACGCAAAACAGAACAAACAATACCACTACGAATTTGCCGGGTGCGCAACGCCCCGCCCCGCACACCGGAAAGGACCTCTTCGCCCCTATCGCAGTACCGACCCCTCGCCTCTTCCCACGTGCGCCAAAAAGGACGGCTTCCCCCATGATGCCATCAAGCTAGGTCACAACTTCCCTCCCCGCACGACAAAAAGGGACATATAATCACATGCAAATATCAAGCGTAAACACTGCTCGGGAAAGGAAGCAGCCTTGTCTTGGATCCTTGCCGCATTCGCATCAGCTTTTTTCGCAGGAATCACCTCAATTCTTGCAAAATGCGGAATCAAAACCACCGATTCCGACGTCGCAACGGCGCTGCGCACCTGCGTCGTGCTGGCTTTCGCCTGGATCATGGCAGCACTCACGGGACCCCTAAGCGCCATTGCAAACATCAGCGCGCGGTCATGGCTCTTCCTTATTTTGTCGGGGCTTGCAACGGGTGGCTCGTGGATTTGCTATTTCAAGGCACTTTCCGTGGGCGACGTGAATAAGGTGGTTCCCGTTGACAAACTGAGCACCGTACTTGCCGTGCTGCTGGCAATTGTCCTGTTCAGCGAGACAAGCAATCTTGCCGTTAAGCTCATGAGCACCGTCATTATCACAGTGGGCACGTTCATGATGATCGAGAAAAAGCAACAAACGGGCGAAGAAGAAGGCGAGAGCTGGCTTGCATGGGCAATTGGAGCTGCAGTGTTCGCCGCGCTTACTTCCATTTTGGCGAAAGTCGGCATCGAGGGCGTTGAATCGAACCTTGCAACCGCCATTCGTACCTGCGTTGTGCTGATAATGGCGTGGATCATCGTTGCGATGAAAGGAAAGCTGGCCCAAGTGCCCAACGTAAAGCGATCCGAATTGGGATTCTTGGCGGCATCGGGTCTTGCCACCGGGGCATCTTGGCTGTTCTACTATTATGCCATTGCCATGGGTCAAGTGAGCGTGGTCGTGCAAATCGACAAACTGTCACTGCTTGTTTCGGTGCTGTTCGCTTACTTCGTATTCAAGGAGAAGCTTTCGAAGAAGTCCGCACTGGGATTGTTTCTTATCGTGCTGGGCACGGCTGCCATGGCATGGTGGGCGTAGCCTCAAGTTCTCCGCGCCGCATCCAAGGACTGGGCACTGCCGTCATGGCATGGTTGGTATAGGATTTTTCATTTCCCCAGTTCAATTATTATTAATATTAAGTATTAATAATATAAATCACATCAAATACTAATACGAAAATTGCCTCCTTTTTAAGGATTCTCTTGATTCTTGTGTAGGGAAATCACGCTGAAGAAAAACAGGGTACAGACGCCCAAACAGCAATACCCCATCGTGAAAAGCGGCAAGAAAAACCCGCCGCAGAAGACGGCGGGTCAAGCCTAACTTCAATTGAAATTCAGTTCGCTGCTTTACAAAAACTTCCCGTACAGCGAAATCCTACGGGGTCACTAAAGCGACAAGTCGAACAACTATCGGCCGATATCTATAACGTTCCGTGCAACGCACCCCACTGAATCGCCAAAGCATCAGAGGCATCCATGGAACCATCGCCGTTCACGTCAACGAAGTAGCGCACCGTTTTATCGGTCCACGCCACGCCTTGCGCAAGGAATTCTTGTCGCACGGTTGTGTTGCCGCAGGCCAGATCGTGAGCGATTTGAGCATCTACCACATTCACTCTTCCATTCATGTTCAAATCGGCGCGCTTATAGCCCGCCCCACCGCGATACGGATAGTAGTCGAAATCAACGTCAACGTATCCATT
>CAKUDT010000069.1 GCA_934645125.1 uncultured Eggerthellaceae bacterium | reverse complement strand
CTACTGCACAGGCTCCCTCAACCTGTTCAACCACCCCACCAATGTCCAAACGGATGCCCGTGTGGTGTGCATCGTTCTGAAGGGCATGGGCGAAAACCTCCGCAAAATCGCCATGCACATTACAAACGAATTTGTCACATCGGCGGTCAACACCAACCACGCCGAGGGCCTTGCTACTTGGTGCTACTTTGACGAGTTCCATATTCTGCTCCGTGATCCGCTGACAGCCAGCTACTTTGTGGCCGTGTGGAAAATGCTCCGCAAAAAAGGCTGCGTCCCCTCGGCGCTGACGCAGAATGTGAAGGACTTGCTGGCAAGCCGGGAAATTGAGGCCATTCTGGATAACACCGACTTTATGATCCTGCTGTCACAGGCCCAAAGTGACCGGGCGATCCTCGCAAAGCAGCTCGGCATTTCCGAGCATCAGCTCTCCTACATCACCCATAGCAATTCCGGCGAGGGGCTGCTGTTCTATGGCTCCGTGACCATCCCGTTTGTGGATCGTTTCCCCAAGGGTGAGATTTACAATCTGCTGACTACACGCCCGGAGGATATGGCCCATGAGCGAAAGGACGAATAAGGCAACCTCGGGACAAAATGTCCCGAAGTCCCCCAAGAGCAAGTTTAGGGCCAAAAGCCAGCAGGAGCAAACCGCCGAGTCCAAGCTCCGTATGGAAAAGCGGGGCGAACAACTGGATAAGGCCAAGGAAAAGCTGGCAAAGCAGAAGCCGCCCCAAAAGCCCGGCCCCGTAAAAAAGGCGGGCCGGGCGGCGGGTGCAACCGTTCATGGGTATGTGCATGGCAAGCTCTAGGAGGTAGAGCATGAGAATGTCGGCACCGAGAGCGCCCACCGATCCGAGCTGGTCGGTGAGGCCGCCCTGCACACCACATCCCGGTATGTGAAAAAGCAAATCCGGGAACACCCGGCCAAGGCGGTGCAAAAGGCCGAGTCCAGGCACATCAAGGCCACGGCGGATTATCAGTACCGGGCCACAGTGGAGGCCCACCCGGAAATGCAAAAGGGCGGCGCGGTGTCCCGGTATATCCAAAAGCAGAAGATCAAGCGGCAGTACGCAAAGCAAGCGCGGGAGGCGGCAAAGCAGACGGCCAAGGCCGCAGAGAAAACGGCGGTCACAACGGAAAAGCTGGCGCCCCGGGCCGTGGCCTTTGTCAAGCGGCATCCCGTGGGGGTGTTGCTGTTCCTTGCCTGTTTTCTGCTGCTGGTGCTCATGCAGTCGTGTATGTCCTCTGTGGTGACGATTGGCAACGGCGTGGTGGGGGCCATCGGCGCATCCACCTATGCCGCCGAGGATGCCGATCTGCGCGGGGCCGAGGCCGCCTACTGTGGGCTGGAGGCCGAGCTGCAAGACTATCTGGACAGCTACGAGCGCACCCACGATTATGACGAATACCACTTTGAACTGGATGACATTGAACACGATCCCTATGTGCTGCTGTCTATTATCAGCGCCATGCACGAAGGAGAATGGACGCTGGACGAGGTACAGGGAACGCTGCAAATGCTCTTTGAAAAGCAGTACATTCTGACGGAAACGGTGGTGACGGAGCGCCGCTACTACCTCGAAACGGACACATGGACAGACGAGGAGGGCAACACCCACACCGACACATACCGGGTCTATTACGATTACTACATTTGCACCGTGACGCTGGAAAACTTCAACCTGTCCCATCTGCCCATCTACATTATGGGCGAGGATCAGCTCTCCCGGTATGCCCTGTATATGGCGGCGCTGGGCAACCGCCCAGACCTGTTCCCATCATCCCCCTATGTGGCAAAGTACACCGCCGATCCCGTGGAGCATGAGATCCCGGAGGCGTATCTGACCGACGAAACCTTTGCCGCTATTTTGGAGGAGGCCGAAAAGTATATCGGCTATCCCTATGTGTGGGGCGGGTACAAGCCGAGCACATCCTTTGATTGCTCCGGCTTCGTGTCCTATGTCTACAATCAATGCGGCTGGGACTTCGGGCGTTTGGGAGCGCAGGGGCTGTATAACATCAGCAGCCGCACCAGCTCACCCCGGCCCGGCGATCTGGTGTTCTTCACCGGGACTTATGATACCCCCGGAGTTTCCCATGTGGGTATCTATGTGGGCGATGGCTGGATGCTCCATTGTGGCGATCCCATAGGGTACGCCAATCTCAACACAAGCTACTGGCAGTCTCATTTCTACGCCTACGGGCGGTTATCGTGAAGGAGGTTATCTATGGCAACTACGAAAAGCGCGAAAATCGAGGCCGAGATCGAAAAGGTCAAGGCAAAAATCGCGGAACAGCAGACCAAGCTCAAAGAGCTGGAACAGCGCAAGGTGGAGGCTGAAAACAGCGAGATCGTGGACATCGTGCGCGGCATGAGCATCCCCCTTGCGGAGCTGCCGCTGGTGCTCCAGCAGCTCCGGGCCGGGAAAACCTTGGGACAAAATGTCCCGAAGTCCGAGGAGGTGTCTGAATGAAAAAGCTGCGTGTCCTTTTGCTGACGCTCTGCGTGGCCGTGTTCATGTGCGGCTTTACCGTGACGGCCCATGCCGGGGGCGGTGACGAATACATGGAGCCTACCGACCAGTGGGAGGGGCTGGACGAGCCTACCCCCACCACTGAGCCGGGGGAAGGCTTTTCTGACGAGGGCAACCTTGTCACCCGTGATCTGCTCTATGACGAGCACACCAACAAGCAGTTTATCACCGTCCAGACCAGCGGCGGCAATACATTCTATATCGTTATTGACTACGACAAGCCCGTGGACGAGGACGGCGAACAGTACGAAACATACTTTTTCAGCATTGTGGACGAGGCCGATCTGCTGGCTGCTATGGAGGCCGCCGGGATGGAAGTCCCTGCCTGTGCCTGTACGGATAAGTGCATGGCTGGGGCCATCAACACCGATTGTCCCGTATGCGCCACCAACATGACCGAGTGCGTGGGTGTGGAGCCCGAGCCGGTGGAGGATACCGAGCCTGTGGACGATCCCGAGCCGGAACAGCCCGAGGACACGGGTGGCAATATGGGTACGATCCTAATCGTTCTTGCCCTTGCCGCCGTGGGCGGCGGTGCTGGCTGGTATTTCAAGGTTTACCGTCCCAAACAGCAGCGGGCCGCAGAAGCGGTTGAGGAGGACTATGGGGACGAGCTGGATGCCTTTGACGATCCCGAAGACGGTACGCCCCCTTGGGACGAGGACGAGGTATGAGCCGGGAGCTGGCCCGCGAGGAAAAGAGGGCGATCCGCAAGCTGGTGTTTTCCCTGTGTGCGAATTATGATCGGGAGTATGGGTGCTTGCCGCTGGACGGCCCCTGCTATATGCTAGGGAAATGCTGGACAGGTGCCTATTGCCGCTATTTCCGGGATGCTGTTCTGCCCAATGATCCGGTGCTGGAGGCGGCGCTGACCGCCGAAGGCCCGGCTCCGGAAACCCGGCCCTGCCCGGTATGTGGGCGGCCTTTCCTCCCGGATGGCAGGACACGGTATTGCTCGGCGGTCTGTTCCGCTGCTGCCCTGCGAAAACAGAAGCGGGATTATATGCGTAAAACGAGGCGCTGACCCGTGGAAAATTAGGCCCGAAAAAACCGCTTGTATCAAGGCTTTTCGGGGCCTCTTTCGGGGTGGGGCGTATCATTTCATACCCCACCCCGTTTTCGCAAAATACTTTCCACATTTTGAAGGAGGTGTACCGTGGAGAAAAACGCCGGATATGTGATCCGCGAGTCCGTTCTCTTTGACAACAAGCGCGGATTTGCCATCGCGGAGCACGAAAACCCCAAAGCCCCGGCTCCCTTTGTCACATGGCAGTTTGCCGAAGAGAACGGGCGGCGGGACTATTACTGGGGCCATTATCACGCAGACGAGGCATCGGCTCAAAAGGATTTCAAGGATCGGGCCGCTGACTACAAGCGGATGTATAAGGTGCAGGAGGTAAAGCCCCGCACGATTGCCCAGCAGATGAAGGAGGCCGCAAAGCTGGCCGAGGCTGACCGGGGCCGCGCTGCCCCAAAAAAGACTACCCCCGACAGGGGCGACAGATAGGAGGATCGCTATGCCCGAAAAGTATGACCCGCTGAAAAGTGCGGAACTCACCATCGAGCAGAACTATAACATGATCGACGGTATTCTGAACAACGGCCCGGCCCCGGTACTCCCGCCCGAGGAAAAGCCGCTGGATAAGGTGCGGGAGATCCCACCCAAACGCCGCAGCAGGGAGCGCGAGGAGCGTTGATGAAAAAGCGCCGCCGCTGTGTCCACCTTAATGTCATGGTAACGCCCGAGGAGCAGGCGCTGATCTATGAGCGTATGGCCGAGGCGGGTATTCAGAACATGGGGGCCTATATGCGGAAAATGGCCCTCAATGGGTATGTGCTCCATGTTGATCTTGCGGATGTGCGGGAGTTGGTATCCTTGCAACGGCGTTGTGCAAACAACCTCAACCAAGTGGCGATCCATGCCAATACCTACGGCATCTACCCCTCGGAGATCGCTGCGCTGCAAAAGGACTATGCAGACCTGTGGGGGCCGCTGTCCGTTCTGATTAAAAAGCTGTCGGAGGTGGTGGAGCTATAATAAAACGCGGGGAGCACAGGTTTATACCTTGCTCCCCGCATTATTCTGTTTCATCGGGCAAATATGCGATTATGTCGTCAAGCTCACAATCAAGTATTCTGCACAGCGCATCCAGCGTGTTGGTAGAAACGGATTCATTCGCTTTCAGCCTACGCACCGTGGAGCTGCTGATCTCCCCTTTGACCTGCAAAGTGTATGTGGTTGCATTTTTGCGCTTCATAGTTTCCCACAATGGGGCGTATGAGATCATCCGGCCTACCTCCTTTCACGCTTGCTTATATAAACATTATTGCCTATAATTGACCTAAAGCGTGATAGGCAATATTGCCCATACCAAGGCGGGGCAATTTCAGAAAAGAGGTTTGGATAATGGGAGAGAAAACTTGTTGTGTAACAGGCCATCGTGATGTGCCAGTCGGCAAGGAGCAGTATGTGGAAGAAGCACTACGGAAAGAAGTGCTGGCTGCGATTGCAGCGGGATATACCCGTTTTATCTCCGGGTTTGCCGATGGTGTTGATCTCACTTTTGCCGCCATAGTTGCAGCGGAAAAGAAACAAAATAGCTGTTTGCAGTTGGAGGCCGCGCTCCCATATCGAAACCGTATCAATGCTAAATCTCCCTTGTTTCAAGAATTGCTTGCTTGTTGTGATCGCGTGTATGTTCAGTCTGAAAATTCCAATCGCCAATGCTATCATGAACGCAACCGCTACATGGTGCTTTCCTCGGATCGGGTAATTGCCGTTTATGACGGGAGATCCACGGGCGGCACTTTTTACACCATTCGTTTTGCACAGGCAAACGAAAAGGAAATCCGCATCATTGAGATATAATCCTTGGGACATTTTGTCCCAAAGTGGCCCGGCCATCGACATCCTTGTTTGCATATATGGGCGGAGTTATAATATTGGCAGGAGGACAACCCATCAACTTTTACAGGAGGTAGCCGCTTATGATCGTTCTGAAAATCCTTGCCGCCCCCTTTGTGGTGGTGCTAACCGTTCTGGCCGCCGTGGTGTCGTTTCTGTTCTGTATGGCAACTGCGGTTTTCGTTGCGGCCTGTGTGGTGCTGACCCTGCTTTCCGTGGCCCTGTTCATCAGCGGCCAGACGCTGGGCGGGATCGTGTTCCTTGTCCTTGCGTTTCTGATCTCTCCCTATGGCATCCCGGCCATCGCGGAGTGGCTGGTGGATAAGCTGCACAATCTCAACTATGCTCTGCGGGGCTTCATCACAGGCTGATACTTCGGGACAATTTGTCCCAAGGTGGCATGACGGCGGCTGAACACAGCCGCCGTTTGTCATACAGGAAGGAGGGCTGCCTACGGCAACAACCTATCTCAAAAAGCACAAAATCAGTAAGGGAGAAACCATCGCGCAATCGCTGAAGGATCGGTTTGAATATGGACAAAACCCGGATAAGACGCAGGGCGGCGAGTTGATTTCTTCCTATGCCTGCGACCACATGACCGCCGATGCGGAGTTCCTGTTAAGCAAGGCAAAGTACCGGGCCGTCACAGGCCGGGAGCAGCGCCGGGATGCCGATGTGCTGTGCTATCAGATCCGGCAGGCTTTCAAGCCCGGAGAAATCACCCCAGAGGAGGCCAACCGCATCGGCTACGAAACGGCGATGCGTTGGACGAAGGGCAAGTACGCCTTTTTCGTTGCTACCCACACAGACCGCCAGCATATCCATAACCACATTTACTATAATTCCACCTCGCTGGATCATACCCGGAAGTTCCGGGATTTCATCGGCTCGGCCCGCGCTGTGCGGCGGCTCTCTGACCGGGTTTGTCTGGAAAATGACCTGTCCGTGATCCTCAATCCCAAGCTGCATAGCAAAGGCCGCTTTCTCCATTACGGGGCATGGCTGGGAGCCGAGCGCCAGACCTCGTATAAAGAAAGGCTGCGCCTTGCCATCAACGATGCTCTTGCAAAAAACCCCGCTGATTTTGCCGACTTTCTGCGGCTCATGGAGGAGGCCGGGTATGCGGTTAAGCATGGGCGCGGCGACGTGATTTCGTTCCTCGTCCCCGGACAGGAACGGGCAACGCGGCTCCGGGCATCCACCCTTGGGGACGGTTACGATCCCGAGGACATCCGGGCCGTGATTGCCGTGAAACTGCCTGTTCCGCAGCTCCGCGGAGAAGCAGCTCCCGCGCCCAGGCGCGTCAATCTCATTGTGGATATACAGGAGCGTTTGCGCTCCGGCAAAGGCCCGGCCTATGAACGGTGGGCCAAGGTATATAACCTCAAACAGATGGCAGCAGCCCTCATGTTCTTGCAGGAGCACCAGCTAACGGAATATGACCAGCTCGCCGCGCAAGCTGACGGGGCGGCCCAGCGGTTTCATGCTCTGGCCGGGGAGCTGCGTCAGACCGAGGACGGCCTTGCCAAAACCTCCGCGCTGATGGAGGCCGTGGTGCAGTACGCAAAGTCCCGGCCTGTGGTCGAGGGGTACAAGGCGGCCCGGTATAGCAAGAAATATCTGGCCGAGCATGG
>CAKUDT010000068.1 GCA_934645125.1 uncultured Eggerthellaceae bacterium | reverse complement strand
CAGGAAGCGGTGTATGAGCGCGACGGCGTGCATATGGAGCCTGAGATCCGCATGTGGGGCTTCTAGAGGCTTCCAAGGGTTCTCGAAGCTATCGCTTAACAGTAAACCGCAATCCTTATACAATTGGAGACCCTTTTTTCCAAAGGGGTGCCACCCCCTCGAAAGCGTAATTCGATGAAAAGGTGCACCGTTTTTGTGCACCTTTTGCATTTCAAAATTGCTTTCTTGACCTAAACCTAACTTCAAGTCTTAAAGTCCTCAATGTTGGTAGGATTTAGAATCAATAGGGGCTGCTCAACACGCTTCCCTTCCAATTTGTTGATTCATTTGCGCCCGGCAACCCGAAACGCACCATACGAATCGACGTGAACGGGCAGCACAAATACCGAGAGGACGACCCATGACGCATAATGATTTTGTTTTGCGAACTATTTCTCGACGCATGTTTCTTCGCATGATCGCAGCTCTAGGCGCCGGAACGTTGCTCGGCGCAAGCGGCTGCACGACCCCCGTGCAAGTGCATGCTCATCAACCACAGATGAAAACAACGACACACCCGCATATTCCTCAACAACACCCACGGATGCAAGCAACCTTTCGAGCGATGCTCTTGCAACATTTATGCTTATGAGCGATGTTCACATCAATAACGGAAATAACGATGCCATTACACGTTTCAGGCAAGCCCTGGCCGATATTGCATCCCTTGAGCAACGCCCCGATGCAATTGCCGTCATAGGCGACTTGAGCGATCAAGGCTACGCCGACGAGCACGACATATTCAAGCAGCTTGATGCAGAATCGGACTTTTCGCTTGACGACATGATCATCGCCATGGGAAACCACGATCTTTGGGTTGTCGACGACCCCGCAAACGAAGAGCTGGTGGCCCAGCAGCGCGCCGCGTTCGTTGACGCATACAACTTGCCCGGGCTCTATTACGATACCACCGTGGCAGGACAGCACGTTGTGGTACTTGGACCCGATAAATTCTGTGCAGACTGGGTTCGTTTCGACATGAGCGATGATCAGCTGAGCTGGCTTGATAGCATTCTCAAAAACGATGCCGACGCAGGAGTGCACACCTGCGTGTTCTGTCACGAACCCATCAACAACACGGTGTACAGCAGCGAAGATGGCAGCTGGGGATCACGTAACTCCTTCTACGATTATCGTAAAATCGATGATGTTGTGTCCCAATACCCCCAAGCCATTTTCCTTTCAGGCCACACCCATGTGTATCCCGGCATTAAAGCCGACGATGCGAATCGCCCCATCTACGTCAATGACGGCTCATGCGCGCGCAGCTACAAACCGCAAACAAACAAACGCGGAAGCTGGGGCATGCAGATGACCCTATTCAACGACCACCTGGAATTCAAAATCCGTGATTTCGAAGGGCACCGATGGCTCGATGAGCCGCTGATTGCGCTGTTCGACCGATAGGAAGCAGGGCTGGTTCATAGCGACCTCTTCCTCAAGAATGTCCGTCTACACAAGCTCGCTTTTTCGGCAGCCCCGAAATGAGCCCCGCCTCACGCGGGAGCGCGGGTAAAAAGCGCCACGGACCTCCGCAAGCCCGAAATAGAGTCTTCTCCATTCAATCCGCAGGCATGTTGTTGAAAAACAGGGGTGAAATTCGAAGTTGATGCAGGTTGGAAGTAGGTGGAAGCACTGCTACCACCCCAGCGTTAGAATCAACCTTATACGAGAATAACTACTACCTGGTATTTTACAAATGCATACTTCCCGCAAACAACCCATGCATCAAAAAATGCCCCATTTCGCACTCTTGACCTACTTCCAACCTATCACAACTTCGAATTTGGAGCCCAAAATCCAACAACATGCTTAAAGGGTGCAGTTTCACGCCGATACGCCACTGTAAAAAAGCACGCAGGCGCATCGATGTTCGCTCCCGCCTCATCCAGTTTTGCTTTTTCGTAACAATGCGTTTTATAAGCACCCGCCCTGGCAACGCATTCTTCTATAATTGCACATCAGGACAAATATAAGAACACATGCACATAATCTGGAGAGACGCCCATGGCAACTTTTGAACTCGTTTTGCTTTTGCTAGCTGCCGTGCTCATATCTGCTGTTTTGGATCAGTTCATTCCAAAAGTCACGCTTCCGCTCATTCAAATTGCGGCGGGCGTAATCATTGCCCTCTTCGCTAAAGACTACATCAAAATCACGCTTGATCCGAATCTTTTCATCGTGCTTTTCGTGGCGCCGCTGCTGTATTACGACGCGCGGGCGCTTGACAAAGGCGCGCTGTGGCGCAACAAACGTCCCGTACTTTCGCTTGCCATTGGCCTGGTGTTTGTCACCGCGCTTGCTGTAGGCTTCCTGGTGAACAGCGTGATTCCTGTCATCCCGTTCACCGCTGCCGTGGCGCTTGGCGCTGCCCTTGCCCCTACCGATGCTGTTGCTGTAACATCGCTTGCCAAGGACCTGAGCATCAGCGAGCGCGAACAAAGCATTCTTGAAGGGGAAAGCCTGATCAACGACGCATCGGGCCTGGTGGCGTTTCAGTTCGCCATTGCCACTTGTATTACGGGCGAATTTTCGCTGATCGGCGCTACGGGCAGCTTCATTGTGAGCTTCTTCGGCGGCATTGCCATTGGCGCACTCATGGGTCTTCTGACGAACTATGTCTCAAAAGCAGCGCGCGAGGCAGGCGTTGACTCCACCACGTTTCACGTGCTATTTGATGTATTCACGCCGTTTATCATCTACCTGGTAGCAAACGCCTTCGGTGCAAGCGGCGTTATTGCTGTTGTTGCTGCCGGCCTGGTCAGCGGCGTGGGTAAGCGCGAGATAGGGCCCTCCGTTTCGCGCACGAACATCGTTTCTTCAAGCGTGTGGAGCGTGTTTTCGTTCGCGCTGAACGGTTTCGTGTTTGTGCTGTTGGGCACGCAACTTCCCAAGGCCATGATTTCAACTTGGGAAGATTACACGTTTGACAACGGCTTTTTGATTGTTATTATTCTGGTTATCGTGCTGGCAATCGAAGTCATCCGCTTCCTGTGGCTTTTTGGATCCGAAGCTTATAGCGCACACCGCACGAAAAAGCCTTTTGTTGCAAAAGCAGCGCTAAAGACCTCTCTCATTATGACGCTTGCAGGCGCAAAAGGTACGCTTACGCTGGCCATTGTGTTTTCGATTCCATGGTTTAACGCGGCGGGCGATGTGTTCCCCCAGCGCGAACTGATCATCTTTTTAGCCTGCGGCGTTATCCTTATCACGTTGCTGATTGCGAATTTCGTTATCCCCTTGTTGGCGGGCAAAAAAGAGCCCAGCGAGAGCGATTTGCAGCGCCACGAAGACGAAGCAGCTGCGAAAATCGAAGTTTTGCGCAACGTTATTGAAGAGCTGGCGCGCAATCATGATCCGAAAGAGCGTCGCGCCGTGCATGCCGCGATTCGCTCCTACAACGAACGCATCAATCGAATCAAAACAGACTCATCGGATGAAGAAGACCCCGAAAAAACCCAGCTCAGGCTTCAAATTATTGGCTGGGAACGCGAATATGTCAAAGACGCGCTGGAAAACAAAGACGTTGACGAATCGGCCGCTTACTCCGTTCTGAGCACGCTCAACCGCCGCGAAAAGCTTATCAAGCACAGCGAAAACATGCTCATGGGTCCCACCGAGCTTTCCGTACGCCTCAACCAGCTGCGCTTCTTCATTCGTTCAATGGCGCATCGTATCATCAACGGCCTGCCGCTGGTCAGCGTGTCCGATGAAGCGGCCACCCGTCACGAGCTTGTTGCAAAGAGCACCCGCTACGCCAACAAAAAGCTACGCGAGTTGCTGGAGAACAGCGGTGATATTCCCACCGAATACGTAAGCGAGCTGCTTATCGAAACGGGACGACTTGCCGCGTCCATGGAGCCGCAACGACCCAGCATCACCACTATGACGGCTTTGGACGACGTGACAAACGACATCATCCGCCGCGGATTGAGCATTGAGCTTGAAGGCATTCGAGAAATGTACGAGGCGGGACGCATCAGCCGTTCCACCGCCAAACGTATGCGCGAGAATGTTGCGCTCATGCAAATTGATCTTGAGGATAAAGTATAGCGGTCGCTCTATGACATTTTTTTCTAACATTTCATCACGCGCTGTTATCGGAGCTCATCGCGTTGCAGTCGCCTTAGCGTTTGCCCTGGTGTGGACATGCGCGCTGCCGTCGGAAGCGTTTGCCTACGTAGACCCCTCGGTCATGACGTACACCATTCAGGCATTGGCAGGCGTCGCTGTAGCCCTATCCGCGGTTTTAGGCGTAGCTGCGCGTCGGACGCGCAAGTTCTTGATGCGCGCGCTTGATATCGACGAAACGCGCAAGCGCACCATGGATCCGCCAGTGTATCGCTTGGACGAGCACGGGAGCCCGATCATCACCGCTGCAAGCGCCGGTCGGTCCACGGTACCTTCAACGGTCTCCGCAGCACCCACAGTGCTCTGCGCGGAAACGGAAAACGCCCGCGAAGGGGGCTTCCCAAGTGCGGCAGCCAGCGCCGAAGGCGCAGACAACAGCGATGCGCAGCAAGCCTTCCCCACCGATGCGGACAAACCGCGCAAACTGCGAGATAAATTGCGCGCGTTCTACGAAAAGCTCCCCTTCGATACACGTCCTTACGCGCCCCGTTGGCGCAAACGTTTCTTGCTTGCATTCGCAGCCAGCGCGTTGACCATCGGTACAATTTTCATTCTGTCGCCCCTGGAGATTGTGGGCGCCAGCGCTGGATCGCTCGTGTTCGGACTTGATGCCATTTGGTGGATTCCCGTTTTAGCGGGAACAGTACTCATCCTGGCGCTGAGCCTGGTGCTCTCCCTTTTCAAGGGGAGGCTGTTTTCCCTGCTTATTACGCTGGTGGCATCGGTGGGGCTGTGTTCATATGTGCAGTGCCTTTGCCTGAACATCGGTGTTCCCCTTGCAAACGGTGACACCATTGTATGGGCCGATCACGCCGCCATGATGTCGGTATGCGCCGTGGCGTGGACCGCCATCATTGTTGCCTGCCTGCTTTTCAGCCGCCGGAACCTGCGCCGCACACAAGGCGTAATCGCGCTTGCCTCCGTGTGCCTTCTTGCCGTGCAAACCGTGGGCGTGCTCAGCCTGGTTGTCAATCCGCCCGCGCAAGAAGATGCATCCGTGGGAGAGGGCCTTACGGGAAACGTGCTTGCGCAAACAGAGGCAATCGCTACCGAAGAAGGGCTTTTCACCATCTCAAGCAGAGAAAACGTCATCATGTTCGTGCTTGACACCTTCGATACCTCCACTATAAAAAGCCTGCTGCGCACAAACCCCGACTTGCTGGACGATTACACGGGTTTCACGTGCTTCACGAACGTCACCGGTTCCATGATCCCCACCCATTATGCCATTCCCGCGCTGCTCACGGGTTCACTCCCCCAGCAGGACGAACCATTCAGCACGTACGTTTCGCAGCGTTACGCGCGCGGCACGTTCCTGAGCGATTTGTCGGATGCGGGTTACTCCATTGGCCTGTACTCCGATTCGCTGGGCATTGGCGAGATTGAAGGCACGCAGGCACAACATGACCAGGTGATTGATAAGACCATCAACATCCACGGCGTTTCAACGAGCACCATCGACGTGCGCGGCACGCTGGGTGCACTGTGGCAGATTGCGCTTTACCGCGAGATGCCGTGGGGTGTAAAACCGCTGTTCTGGTATTACACGGACCAAATCAACAAGGCCATGGTGCATTACGATGCGTCCAATGCCGCGGAAGACACCGTCTACATCATGGACGACACACGCTTCTACGAGCAGCTGCAAAATGTGTCGCTTTCCGTGGAGGACGACGATGAAGAGTACTGCGGCGCTTTCCGATTCATCCACTTGCTGGGCGCACATTACCCCTACTCCTACGACGAAACGGGCGAATTCATTGGCGTGGACAAATCAACCATGACCAAGCAAGCACAGGGGTCGCTGCGCATTGTGGCAAGCTATCTTGACATGCTCAAAGAGAGGGGGCTCTACGACAACGCCACCATTATTATAACGGCCGACCACGGCACCTGGCGCCTTACCAACGAACCGCTGACCAGCGCAAGCTGTCCTATTTTGCTGGTGAAACCGTCGCAGGATGCATCAGCAGCCGCACAGAGCGCCGTGGTTTCGAAAGCGCCCGTGAGCCATGCCGATATCTTGGCAACCATTCGCGCAAGCATTGGGCTTTCCGGCGCAAGCGCTTACGAAGGCGACAACACCGTGTTTGATTTCGCAGCCGCGGATACGGACGAACGCACGCGCTATTACTACACCACCACAACCGAAACGCGCCGTGAGACAGGAATTGCGGAATACGCCATTACCGGCGATGCGGGAAGCATCTCGAACTGGGAGCTTACTGGCGTTGTTTGGGACCCATCGCAGTAGGAAGGTTTTGCGCACGTGCAGCGGGGCGCTGACCACCCGCAATGCACGTACACGCTGTGGGCACCGCGCGCAAGGCATGCGCACCCGACGGGCATGACTGGTGCGAACAGCAAACGCGGCCAACTGACACCGGCTAGCTAACACTGACCGCAAGCGACCGCCCGCGACTGAATGCGACTGGACGCAACTGTTTATTGACCTGCTCTTTTGAAAGGATTGCACTGCCCATGATGGAAGCCATAACAAACGTGCTCATGCTTCTCATGCAGCCGTGCTATGCCCTGACGCAAAACTGGTGGCTTGCCATTGCGCTGTTCACGGTGCTCGTAAAAATCATCTTGCTGCCACTGTCGCTTTGGTGCCAAAAAAACAGCATTGTCATGGTGCAACTCATGCCGGCTCTCAACCGCATTAAAGTCAAGCATTTCGGCGATGCGGAAGCCATTGGTGAGGCGCAAACAAAGCTGCACAAACAGATGCATTACCATCCGCTGCTGTCGCTTGTTCCCCTGGCAGTGCAAATCTTAATCCTGTTTGGCCTGGTAGATGTGGTGCACTACATTACCGATAACGGTTTTCCCGGCACGGAATTCTTAGGCGCCCAGCCCACTATTGACGGTGGACTATCGTGGATTATGCCGCTTTTGGCGGGAGCATCCGCCGTGGTCATGGGCTTT
>CAKUDT010000067.1 GCA_934645125.1 uncultured Eggerthellaceae bacterium | reverse complement strand
CGCAGCGGTGGCGTTGCGCTGGGAAAATACGTTGACGGACGGTGCGGATGCTGCCGTGCTTCCATTGACTCCGCTCACTTGGCACAGCTTCGCACTCAGGCGCCGCTTGCAACGTGCCCCTCATGCAAGCGCCTGTTGGTGGTGTAGCGGGTTTTATGGCGGCTGCGCGAGCGGAAGCTCGCATGGGCGGCAGCGCCCACTCCCAGGGCATCCGGTGCGCTTTGTATACCGGATGCGACACGTTGCTTCCTTTGGTTTGCTTCGGTTGGGTCATGGCTCCCATGTAAAAGATACGAATGAAGGCATACTCTCGATGCCCTTAATTGTTTAATCTCAAAGAACCCTGCTGCCAGCAACATTAAAAACGAGAGAAACGCTCTTTATCAAAACGCTCCGAGGTGTATACTGGAAGGGCTGGATTAACTGGTTTGTTTCAAAGGAGATGGTTATGGGAAGGAGAATTCCTGCATCGCGGAAGATCGTAAATGCTCTTCTGTCGATGGTTCTGGTGCTGGGTCTCATGCCGGCACCTGCATTTGCCGGGGGGGGGTGCCCTCAACGCTGAAGTAGATCAAGTTGCTTCGAGCGTGGATCCAGGAGCTGCAAATCTGGATAATGCAGCTTCGGGAGCACTCTCTAATGCCGATGATACGGCGGAAAGCGACCCTGCGCCTGCCGCCGGCACTTCAATCGGGCCTTACGGAAGCGAAGGCGGCGATGGTTCTTTTGACGCTTCCTCTGATGGCGCAGACGCCCTTGCTTTGACGGATAATGAGTCCGACGGGGTTGCGCCGTACGCTATGGCATATTATGCCGTTCTCTACGACTCCGATGGCGACGGAACGGGCGAGAAGCTTGTGTTCCAGAACTCATCGCTGGGTCTTTCCAAGTTCGGGGCAAAGGTGAATTCCTGGTCGTTCTCCGAAGACGCTTCTTACTCGGATAGCAGCAAGGCGCCTTGGTATGCAGCTTATGGCTCAATCAAGAGCATCCAGTTCAATTGCCCTCTTTCGCCCGTCTCCCTGCGGTATTGGTTTTATGGGCTGAGCAAGCTCGAATCCATCGACTTCACGAACCTGGACACCTCGGCCGTGACGGACATGAATGCCGCGTTCTCCGGCTGCTCGTCGCTTGCGTCCCTCGACCTGTCCTCCTTCAACACCTCGGCCGTGACGGACATGACCGCCATGTTCAAAAGCTGCTACAATCTCACGTCCCTCGACCTGTCCTCCTTCGACACCTCGGCCGTGATGTACATGGAATACATGTTCTACGGCTGCTCGTCGCTGGCGGAGCTCGACCTGTCGTCCTTCGACACCTCCAAGGTGACCAGCATGTACTACATGTTCGGCGGCTGCCGGTCGCTTTCGACTGTATACGCATCGGACGGCTTCGACGTTTCCGCCGTGGCGTCGTCCGGCTACATGTTCTACGACTGCTATCGCCTCGTGGGCGGGTCGGGGACCGCGTATGACAGCGACTACAGGGACAAGCAGCGCGCCAGCATCGACGCCCCGGGCGCGCCGGGCTACTTCACGGCAAGCTGCCGTCCCGGCGACCACAATATCGTCATCATCGCCGACGAGGACGTTTGCGAGAAAGGCGGCACTTCCGAGGTTATCCACAAGTGCACCGTCTGCGGCCGCGAATTCTTCCACGATTTCGTCGAGCTGGCTCCGGGGCACGTCTATGTCACCGACCCCGCCGTCGAGGCGACGTGCGTGGCCGACGGCCTGACGCAGGGCATGCATTGCGCCATGTGCGGCAAGGTGTTCGTCGCCCAGAAGAAGATCCCCATGACAGGGCACACCGCGGTCGTCGACAAGGCCGTCGCCCCCACTTGCACCGAGACTGGCCTGACCGAGGGCAGCCACTGCTCGGTATGCGGGCAGGTCCTTGTTGCGCAAGAGGTCGTTGCGTCTTTGGGCGGACACGACCCCGTGGCCGACGACGCAGTTGACGCAACATGCACCGAGCCCGGCTTGACGGGCGGCTTCCACTGCTCCCGCTGCGGCGAGATCCTTGTCGCCCAGGAGACGGTTCCGGCGAAGGGCCACGTCGTCGTCCAGGACGCCGCGACCGAGGCGACGTGCACCGAGCCCGGCTTCAGCGCCGACAGCCACTGCTCGGTGTGCGGGCAGGAGATAACGCCGCGCACGGAGGTGCCCGCGCTGGGACATGATTGCAGCGCTCCCACGGTGACGTTCTCGGATGACGGCAACACGGCCACTATCGTATGGACGTGCGGCAGGGACGCCTCGCACAAAAAAGAGCTGACCGTACAAAGCACGTCGCGTGTGGCTGCGACCGCAACGTGCGATGCGGCGGGCACGACGGAGTACTCCGTTGACGTTGCCGCCGCCGATGGCTGGCCCGCCGCAACGGGAACAAAAACAATTGCAGACATTCCCGCCAAGGGGCATGTCTTCGGCGCCCCGGAAATCTCGTTCGCGCCCGATGGGAAATCGGCCACGGCAACCTGGAGGTGCCTGCGCGACGCGAGCCACGTTGTAAGCGAGCCCTGTTCGGTGTCATCCGAGACCACGCGCGCGGCTACCTGCACCGCAAACGGCGTGACGACCTACACCGCCGTCGCCGCGGCCGACGAGGAGCGCGGCCTGACCAAGGGCGTTGCTACTAAGAATATCGCGGACATCCCCGCAACGGGACACGCGTACGGAGCGCCCATCATCGAGTTCGCCGCAAACGGCAGATCCGCCACCGCGACATGGACCTGCGCAAACGACCCCTCGCACGTGGAGGTCGCAGATTGCGCCGTGGTATCCCGCGTGGCGAAGCCCGCCACGGCCGCAACGCCGGGCGAGACCACGTACACGGCAACGGCGCCGGCCGACAAGGAGCGCGGCCTGGCCGGCGGCACGGCAACGAAGACGCTCGCTGACATCCCCGCCACGGGAAGCACGTACGGCGCCCCTGAGATCGTGTTCGCAGCCGACGGCAAGACCGCCACGGCAACGTGGACGAGCAGGGAAAACGCCTCGGTCAAGGTGATCGCCGAGTGCGCAGTGAGCGCGCGCGTGACAAAGCTCGCCACGTGCACCGACAAGGGCGAGACCACCTACACCGCCTTCGCCGACGGCGGCAGCGAGAACCTGCCCGCCGGCAGCGCTACCAAGGTCGTGGCGGACATCGACGCGCTGGGCCACGAGTTCACGGGCTACGTCTCCAACGGAGACGCCACCTGCGAGCACGACGGCACCGAGACCGCCGCATGCGCACGCGGGTGCGGCGCGACCGACACGCGCGTCGCTGCCGGCTCGAAGAAGCCGCATGCGTGGGGCGCGCCCGTCATCCTGTTCTCCGAGGACGGCGCTTCCGCCACGGCGATCTGGACGTGCTCCAGCAACGTTTCGCACGTGAAGGTCGCGGATTGCGCGGTTGCCTCCGAGTTCGTGTCCGAGGCGTCCTGCTGCACTGCGCAGCTCGTGCGCTACACGGCCACCGCGGCCGCGGAGGGCATGCCGCAGGGCACGGCCTCGAAGACCGTCCAGGCAGCGCCTGCCACGGGTCACTCGTTCGGCGAGCCCGTCATAGCGTTCGCCGACGACATGGGCTCGGCTATGGCCACCTGGACCTGCGCGAAGGACCCGTCGCACGTTGTGACGGCATCCTGCAAGGTGGAGAAGCAAGTCGGAACCCAGGCGACCTGCTTCGACAACGGCGATATGCTGTGCGTTGCCTCGTTCGTCGCCGATAACGGGAACCTGACCGCCCTTGCTTGCGAGCACGAGGCCATTCCCGCCGCCGGCCACCATTTCCAGGGCAGGGTCTGCTCCGATTGCGGCACGCACCTGGGCGACGTGAACGGCAACGGCGCGGTCAACATCGTGGACGCACAGATTGCCTACGACATCGCCATAGGCAAGGGCGATTATTCCGATTTGCCCGGTTACAGGGCGTATCGCGCTGCGGCCGATGTGACCGGCACCGCAGGTTCGCCCGATGGCGAGCTGGACGCCTCCGATGCCTTCCGCGTCCAGTACGTAGCGTTGCACGGATGGGATATCGATTAACAGCTGATGCACAAGACCGATGCGCTGCCGCCTTTCTGGTGGTGGCGCATCGAGTTTTTAGGGCTAGGTTTGGTTTGATAGCCATCAGCGTAAACGATGGCTTTTGCGCGTAAGTTCTAGCTTTGTGCTTTATGATTGGAGGAGTCATGACGTATTTACAGGATGTGCTGCTGCCGTTAATGCGGGATGGCCTAATAGACACTGCCTTTAATACGCAATCGATGGCGCGGCTTTTATGGCATAACGTAACGAATCAAGCGTACCTTCAGCGATCCGATTTGTTTGACGGCACTTGGTTTGCAAGCAATGATTCCGATGCTTATGTTGCGTTGAGGCTAAAAGATGCCCTCCGTGTGTCGGAGGTGTGCCTTTATAATAATTCAGAGGATTGCAGCCAAGCTATCGAGCAGTTTACCAACGATAGTAAATGCAACGATAGTTTGCATATCGTTGTTAGGAGGGGCAATGAATCGTTGTTCTTCTCATTTTGGCGCAGAATTAGAAATGCACTAGCGCATGGAACATTTTGCATGAATGACCATAGATATTACATGCTTGGTCAAAAAGAAGCTAAACCGGAATCTCCCATCAATTTCTATCTTCAGACGTCTGCTGACTTGGATACGGTTTTGCGAGATTTGTGGTTAGACTTCGTTGGGTCGTTGTCTGATATCCCTGCGTTTATGCTCAGCTGTCTTGAGGGCATTTTGGATTTGACAAAGGTGGCGGACGGTCTTTATTCGAGGAAATATAATCGATCCGTTGTGATTGATGCCGAATTCAACGGTCCGTCGCCCGCGCTTGGAAAAGATGATATTCCATTTCTGCTGGAAACGCACAGCGCTGAGCAAGCTAAGGATGTTTTAATTTTAAGCCGTGCCAAAGGCAACCTATCCGATAAGCGTCTTACAAACAAGGACGGTTTAATAAGGGTGGTGCCCACTAATAAAATAATAGATTTCTATGGAATAGAGGGCGTGGTGTTTCCCTAAAAGGCGTTTCACGCGTAGGCTAATTAAGCAAAACACTATTCGTTCACCACAGCTAAGGTCGAATCGCCGAATAATACGTTCTATCAGTTCACGTCTCTCGCGGGGATGTGAGCACAGCATATGATCCCGCCACCATCAATGTCTCCCGTGCACGCATTGATTTCGGCGCTACTCTGCGCACCGAAATCAAGAACATTCGCCTGCCCCCGACGTTCAAAGCTCTATGGAATAGCAGCTGAATCGGCCAGAGGATCCAGACAGTCGACGAACTTCGATGAATTGTCCAGGGAAGAAAGATTCTCATTAAATTTTCCTTGTGCAGTTAGGTGTTACTGTGGTATAGTACCAAGGCTGTTTTATTTAGATTTTGTTTGTAATAGAACTTGGAGTTGATAGAAATGTCGAAGGTTTGCGAAGTTTGCGGTAAGGCTCCTGTTGCTGGTCGCAGCATCAGCCACTCTCATCGCGTTACCAACCGCATGTTCCGCCCCAATGTGCAGAAGGTTACCATCAATGATAACGGCCGCGTTCGCAAGGCCAACATCTGCACTAAGTGCCTGAAGGCTGGTAAAGTCGTTCGCGCTTAATTGCGAAACTGCGAATTAACGCATGTAAAAGCCCGCTTCGGCGGGTTTTTTGCGTATGGGAAGATTTTGGCGATAGCGTAACGATAGCCGCGGCAAACGATAGGAGCGATCATGCAAGACGCAATGCTTGAAGCACCGTTTTTGATGGAAATGGTGCGCACTGCAACGAATATGTACGCCCATGGTTGGGATGAACGCAACGGTGGCAATATTTCGCTGCTTCTTGATCAGGACGAAGTTGCGCCTTATGTTGATACGAACAACGTGCTGCGTGAGCTTCCTATCGGGTTTTGCGAGCCTTCGCTTGCGGGCAAGTATTTCCTGGTCACGGGAACGGGCAAGTATTTCAAGAACGTGCAATATGATCCCGCATGCAATTTGGGACTTATTCGTATTGGCCAATGCGGGGATATCGCCGAGCTTCTGTGGGGCTTTTCCGATGGGGGAACATTTACTTCGGAGCTTCCCGCTCATCTGATGAGTCATGCTGCGCGACTTTCCGTGTGCAAGGGCAATCGCGTGGTTATGCATTGCCATCCTGCGAATATTCTTGCTATGACATACGTTCATGAACTGGACGAACGTTCTTTCACGCACACGCTGTGGCAGATGTGCACGGAATGCGTCATGGTGTTTCCCGATGGCGTGAGCGTGCTGCCGTGGATGCTGTGCGGCACGAACGAAATTGGTCGCGCAACGGCGGAAACCATGAAAGAAACGCGCTTGACCGTGTGGGCGCAGCATGGCATCTACGGTGTGGGAGCTTCGCTTGATGAGGCGTTTGGCCTGATAGAGACCGTTGAGAAGGCGGCAGAGATTTATATGAAGATCGCGCATCTTCCACGCTTGAACACGATTACCGATGATCAAATGCGCCAGCTTGCCAATCATATGGGTCTCACCCTGCATCCAGGATATTTGGATTAAGCGCGCCTTCTCTTTCCCTCTGGTTTCGCTGTTCGCTGTTGACGCTACCGGGTAATTTGACAACATTTCGCCTCGAACGAATTGCTGGAAGATCCTCATGAGCCCCATCGATGCTGCATCGGTGGGGCTTTTTGCGTCGCATTGTTGCCTGCGTTTGTTGACAAAAGGTGGGGTAATTTGACAACAAATGAACTTCGCCGTTGGCATCGTAACGCATACGTTTCTTTTTCTTGTGTTACGAATAACGTTTGTGTAGTATACTTTCCTAGTTTCACACGAATAGAGCGAATGTAATATTCGAAAGGGTTCGATATGACGGGAATTGCAACGGTGAGGAATCGTGAGGTCCTTTCTTGGGAGACGGGTGCCGCCGATTACGATTTGTACGTAAACGGCGAACTTACCGACGGTCGTGCGCAAAAGTGGGTATCCCTTATTGCGCAGCTTGCTGGTTGCGACCTGCAGGAACTTTCTCGAATGACTATTTTGGATATCGGCTGCGGTCCTGGATTCTTTCCGTGTGTGCTGGGAAAGCAGGGCGCCTGCGTGGTGGGCGTGGATAAATCCT
>CAKUDT010000066.1 GCA_934645125.1 uncultured Eggerthellaceae bacterium | reverse complement strand
AAAGGGCCTGACTCCAGCGAAAAAGCTGGGGCCAGGCCCGATTTTGCCTCTTGACAATGTCCTGCTCATATTAAAAAGGGACCCCCTCGTTTGAGGGAGTCCCTTGCAGGTTCGCTCTTCAGTGCATAAAGCGAACTGATTCGCTCGACGTGCAACCGAATAGGCCTTGGCGCCATGAGGGCGCGCGTAAGAGCGAATCAGTCGCTCTAGGCACCGAAAATCTCAATCTTCTCGCCGGGAGCAAGAGTAACCATAGCCTTTTTCCAGGTACGGGTCTTGCCCTGAATGCCACGACGCTGTTTCGGCTTCGGCTTCACGTTCAGCGTGTTCACCTTGGTCACCTTCACGTTGAAGATAGCGGTGATAGCCTGAGCGATTTCCACCTTGTTGGAGGTCTTGGCAACCTCGAACGTGTAGGTGTTCTTCTCCATCATGTCGTAGCTGTGCTCGGTGATAACCGGGCGAATGATAACCTCGCGAGGATCCTTCATTATGCGAGCACCTCCTGAATGCGCTCCAGTGCTTCAGAGGTCACAATGAGCTTCTTGTTGTCCAAGAAGTCATAGGTGTTCATGAAAGCAACGGGGATAACAGTAACAGACTTGATGTTGCGGAAGGACAGGAATGCGTTGATGTCGTCGTCGCCGATGAAAACGGTGCTACGGCCTTCAACACCCAAAGCCTTCAGTGCAGCAACAGCAGCCTTGGTAGACGGCTGCTCGAAGTCGAACTTGTCAACAACGATAAGCTCACCATCAGCCAGTTTAGCGGACAGCGCAGAGCGCATAGCCAGCTTGATCTCCTTCTTGTTGACCTTGATGTCGTAAGAACGAGGATGCGGGCCAAACACAATGCCGCCACCGGGCATCTGCGGAGCACGGCTGGTACCCTGACGAGCGTTGCCGGTGCCCTTCTGACGGAACGGCTTCTTGCCGCCGCCCCTCACTTGACCACGAGTAAGGGTATTGCTCGTGCCCTGACGCCAAGAAGCACGCTGTGCGCGTACAACCTGATGCATCACAGGCACGTTCGGCTCAATGCCGAACACGGAGTCTGCGAGTTCGGCTGCGCCGGCACCCTGACCCTTCGTGTCTTTGATCTCAATAGTTGCCATATTCAATAGCTCCTCAACTTGCTCGAAAATTAAGCCATACGGACACGGACAATGCCGTCTTTGCCACCAGGAATGGCGCCCTTGACCAGAATCAGATTCTGCTCTTCGTCAACGCGCACAACCTTCAGGTTCCTTACCGTAACGGTGTCGCAACCCATGTGGCCCGGAAGGCGAACGCCCTTGAAAACACGGGACGGCGTTGCGCACTGACCGATAGAACCGGGAGCGCGATGGAAGTGTGCACCGTGTCCACCAGGACCGCCAGCAAAGCCGTAGCGCTTCATAACGCCCGCGAAGCCCTTGCCCTTGGACGTACCCTGAACGTCAACCTTCTTCGCATCAGCGAAAGCAGCAACGGTCACGGCATCGCCAATTTTGTAGTCGGCAGCGTTCTCAACGCGAACCTCACGCAGGTAGCGAGCAGGCTCGGCACCCTGCTTGGCGAAATGGCCAGCCATGGGCTTGTTCAGACGGGGAGCACCGGACTGCTTGAAGTAGCGAACTGCGCCAAAGCCCAGCTGAACTGCTTCGTAGCCATCGGTAGCGGTGGTCTTCACCTGGCAAACCTTGTTAGGCTCAGCCTGGATAACGGTGACGGGGATCAAGTTGTCGTTCTCATCCCAGATCTGGGTCATGCCGATCTTCTTACCATAAATCGTGTTAATCATATCAGCACCCCCTACAGCTTGATCTCAATGTCAACGCCAGCCGGAAGATCGAGACGCATCAGAGAGTCAACCGTGTTGCTGGTGGGCTCCAGGATGTCAATGAGACGCTTGTGAGTGCGCATCTCGAACTGCTCACGAGAGTCCTTGTTCACATGCGGAGAACGGATAACGCAGTACATGTTGCGCTCCGTGGGCAGGGGAATAGGACCGGAAACCTTTGCGCCCGTCTTCTGAGCGGTATCGACAATGAGCTTGGTGGACTGATCCACAATCTCATGATCGTAGCCCTTAAGGCGGATGCGAATCTTTTGATTAGCCACTTACCTTACCTCCAATTATAGTGGGCAAACGCCTTACGCGTTCGCACCAGCCTTGCTGATGATTTCTTCCTGAATGTTCTTCGGAACGGCCTCGTAAGAGTCGAACTGCATGGTGTAGGAAGCACGACCCTGCGTACCAGAACGAAGATCAGTTGCGTAACCGAACATGTTGCTCAGCGGAACCTTCGCGGAAACAATAGCGGCGTTGCCACGCTTGTCCTGACCCTGAATCAGGCCACGACGCGAGGGGATGTCGCCCATAACGAAGCCGATGTACTCTTCAGGAGTCTCAACTTCAACCGCCATCATCGGCTCCAAGATCACGGGAGCGCCCTTCTTCAAAGCATCCTTGATAGCCATGGAACCAGCGATCTTGAACGCTGCTTCAGAAGAGTCAACTTCGTGGTAAGAACCGTCGATCAGCTCAACGCGAACATCTTCAACCGGGTAACCAGCCAAAACGCCGGAGTTCAAAGCCTCCTGGATACCCTTGTCGATGGAAGGAATGTATTCCTTGGGAACCACGCCGCCAACGATCTTGTTCTCGAAGGAGTAGCCCTCGCCCGGCTCGGTCGGGTACATGTTGATAACAGCATGACCGTACTGACCACGACCACCAGACTGACGAACGAACTTGCCCTCGGCACCCATAACAGGCTTCGTGGCGGATTCGCGGTAAGCAACCTGGGGTTTACCAACGTTAGCCTCAACCTTGAACTCGCGCAGCAGACGGTCAACGATGATTTCCAAGTGCAACTCGCCCATGCCAGCGATGATGGTCTGGCCGGTCTCATGGTTGGTGGTCACGCGGAACGTCGGGTCTTCTTCAGCGAGCTTCTGCAGAGCGATGTCCATCTTCGCCTGCTCAGCCTTGGTCTTGGGCTCAACGGCAATGTCGATAACCGGGTCGGCGAACTGCATGGACTCAAGAATGATAGGAGCATTCTCGTCGCACAGCGTGTCGCCCGTACCGGTGTCCTTCAAGCCAACAACAGCAACGATGTCGCCCGCAGAGCAGTGGTCGATGTCGATACGCTGGTTGGAGTGCATCTGCAGCAGACGGCCGATGCGCTCTTTCTTGCCGCCCTTGGTGGCGTTGATCACGTAGCTGCCGGAATCCAGCGAGCCAGAGTACACACGCAGGTAGGTCAGCTTGCCCACATACGGGTCGGTCATGATCTTGAATGCCAAAGCAGCAAACGGAGCCTTGGGGTCGGAAGGACGCTCGTCCTCTTCGCCCGTCTCGGGGTTCGTGCCCTTGATGGGGGGAACGTCAACCGGAGAAGGCATGTAATCAACAACAGCGTCGAGCATTTCCTGAACGCCCTTGTTCTTGTAAGCGGAGCCCACGAAAACAGGGTTGAGCTTGCATGCAATAACGCCCTTGCGGATAGCAGCCTTGATTTCCTCGACGGTAACGTCTTCTTCCATCAGGACTTTCTCCATCAAGTCGTCGTCGCAGTCGGCGGCAGCATCCAGGAGTTCCTGGTACTTCTCGTCAACCAAGTCAACGAACTCAGCGGGAATCTCGTCCATAGGCTCGGGGTAGGTCATGCCCTTGTCGTCGGCTTTGAAGTCCCAAGCAGTCTTGGTAACCAGGTCGATAACGCCCCAAAAGTTGTCCTCGGCGCCCATGGGGATCTGAGCTGCAACAGCGTTAGCGCCCAAGCGATCCTTCATGGTCTGAATCGCGTGGAAGTAGTCAGCGCCCACGCGGTCGTACTTGTTGATGAAGGCGATGCGAGGAACGCCATAGCGCTCGGCCTGACGCCAAACGGTCTCAGACTGAGGCTGAACGCCAGCAACAGCGTCGAACACGGCAACAGCACCGTCAAGAACGCGCAGCGAGCGCTCTACTTCAGCGGTGAAGTCAACGTGGCCCGGGGTGTCGATGATCTGGAAGCGGTAGGTCTTACCGTCTGCGGCACCACCCGGGTACTTCCAAAAGCAGGTGGTAGCAGCGGAAGTAATGGTTACGCCGCGCTCCTGCTCCTGAACCATCCAGTCCATGGTAGCAGCGCCATCATGGACTTCGCCGACCTTGTGGGTCTTGCCTGTGTAGTACAGGATGCGTTCAGTCGTAGTGGTCTTGCCGGCATCGATGTGGGCCATGATGCCAATATTACGAGTATCTTCAAGCGTAGTCTTTGCCATGTTAAGTCACTCGCCTTAGAAACGATAGTGGGAGAATGCACGGTTGGATTCAGCCATCTTGTAGGTGTCTTCGCGCTTCTTCACGGCGGCACCGGTGTTGTTGGCTGCATCCATGATTTCTGCGGCCAGGCGCTCGATCATGGTGTGCTCTTTACGCTTGCGGGAGTAGTCCACCAACCAGCGGATAGCCAGCTGAGTAGAACGACGGGAGTTGACCTCCATAGGCACCTGGTAAGTAGCGCCACCAACACGCTTCGGCTTTACTTCCAAGGTGGGGCGAATGTTGTCCATGGCCTTCTTGAACACGGTCAGGACATCTTCGCCAGTCTTTTCCTCAACACGATCAAAAGCGCCATACACAATGCGCTCGGCAAGGGACTTCTTGCCATCAAGCATAACCTTGTTGATCAGCTGGGAAACAAGACGGTTGTTGTACTTTGCGTCCGGCGTGGTTTCACGACGGACAGCTGCTGCACGACGCGGCATAGTAATACCTTTCTCTCATGCGCGCTTCGGGATGTTTTTCGCATCCATTAGGCCGCTGGAATCATTTGACTCCCTGTTGTAATGCGACCCGCGCGACTTACTTCATTATTTGGGGCGCTTAGCTCCATAGCGGCTGCGAGCCTGACGACGCTTATCAACTGCGTTGCAGTCCAAAGCTGCGCGGATGACCTTGTAACGAACACCAGGAAGGTCCTTTACACGACCGCCGCGGATAAGCACCATGCTGTGCTCCTGCAGGTTGTGGCCAATACCGGGGATATAGGCCGTTACTTCCATTCCGTTTACCAGACGTACACGGCAAACCTTACGAAGAGCGGAGTTCGGCTTCTTAGGGGTGGTGGTGTAAACACGAGTGCACACGCCACGCTTCTGCGGGTTACCCTTCAGTGCCGGGGTCTTCTTCTTGTCGACCGTCTTCTGGCGTCCTTTACGGACCAGTTGGTTGATAGTAGGCAAAGCGATTCTCCTTCTTTTTCACCCAGCAGCTTGATTTCAAGCCGCTCAACCTTTAGGGACTTCATCCTGAAGCCCTGCCAATAATTTCGAGCTGTGTCTTTTCGCCCTCGTGAGTTAGGCGAAAACGAGCTCCCTACCTGCCCTTTTGCGCTTCGTGAGATTTTCGCGCCAGGGCATTTTTTCGGGTGCGCTCAGCTGTTGCGCACGCGAAGCAACGTCTTCTCATAAAGACGCGAGGATGCAATTTAAAGGATAAAATGCAGCTTGTCAAACGCCACGTGCCCGGGCGTGTCTATATCCCCATTTTCTGCACATTTGGAAGGAGAAGGCGGAAGACGGGCTGCGAGCTTCAGGCGACGCGGCAAGCACGGGACCCGCGAAAAGGAGGGGCGCAGACGGAAGACGGGCTGCGAGCACTCCTGACGCACCGAAAGCGGCCTGCGCACGCGAAGGCAGCGGACCACACGCGCGACGAAAGGAATTCAGGCGAAGGCGGCAAGCGCGATCACGGAAGCACAACGAGCAAGGCGAATGGACGCGGAAACAACCGCCCACGCGCGCACCTGCCCGCAGCCGCTCCGATCCACAGGGCGCACCTGCCCGCAGCCGCTTCGATCCCGGATGCACTGGTGCGGACGGGCCCCACCCGCACGCAGACGCAGCCGCCTCAACCCACAGACGCCACCGCGCACCACCCCCTAGACCGCAACTCGCCCTCGGGCGCAAACCCACGGACGATTCCAGATGCAAGATTGTCTGTCGAGATTTACTCGGCAGCAACTTCCTCTGCCGGTGCAGCTTCTTCAGCAGGAGCAGCTTCTTCAGCAACAGCCTGCTCGGCAGCCTTAGCAGCGTAAGCAGCAGCACGCTCTGCCTTAGCAGCAGCCTTAGCCTCGCGCTCGGCCTTCTTGGCGGCCTCAAGTTCAGCAGCCTTTGCAGCCTTCTCTGCCTTCTTCGCGGCCTCACGCTGAGCAACCATATCCTTTGCAGAACCGAACTTGTCGGCAAAGCGCTGGACGCGTCCACCAGTGTCGATCAGCTTCTGCGTACCCGTGAAGAACGGATGGCAGGCGCTGCAGATATCAACCCTGAGTTCAGGCTTGGTGGAACGGGTGACGAACGTGTTTCCGCAGGTGCAGCGAACGGTGCACTCCACGTAATCCGGATGAATTCCTTGCTTCATTTTTGGTTCTCCTTAATGCCTTGGTTTCCGACCAAAGCTAGACATAAGCCTTGATACTTTATCACATTTTTCTCGAATAGCAAGCGTTTTGTTTTACGGGAAGGGAAAAGAGCTGCCACGCGCGCAACCGCCACCCGCGTGGTCCAACCTACGCCGCCACCCGCGCGACCCGACCCGCGTCACAGCTGCAACGGCTGCTACCCAGGCACAGGCTAATAGATGCTACCAAGCCGCCAGAACAGTAGTCGCCCCGCCGCCACCCGCACGCGAATCGCCATCCATACATCCCAGCAACGAACGCTTCCGCATTTTGTTACAATAACGCAGGTAAGTGCTGGGGATTGCAACTCGGCTATTGTTGCTACCCCGCGCTGGCCTGCAGTCGAATACAAGGAGGCTTGAACTCATGGGATTTTTCACTGGTAAAACCGTCATTATCACGGGCGCCGGCCGCGCCACGCTGCAAGACGGAAGCTGCGGATCCATTGGCTACGGCATTGCCACCGCATATGCCAAAGAGGGCGCGAACCTGGTCATCACCGGCCGCAATGTAGCAAAACTCGAGGCCGCCAAAGAAGAGCTGGAGCGCTTGTACGGCATTGAGGTGCTGTGCGTTGCCGCCGATGTGAATGCTGGTGCCGATAATGAGGCCATCACAAAAGAGGTTGTGCGCCAAGCCGTTGAACGCTTCGGCGGCATCCAGGTGCTTATCAATAACGCACAGGCATCCGCTTCCGGCGTGACGCTTTCCGACCATACCACCGAGCAGTTTGACCTGGCCCTATACTCCGGATTGTACGCCGCGTTCTACTACATGAAGGCATGCTATCCCTATTTGAAGGAATCGCAGGGCTCCGTTATCAACTTCGCA
>CAKUDT010000065.1 GCA_934645125.1 uncultured Eggerthellaceae bacterium | reverse complement strand
CCGTACACGATGGCCAGTCCGGCTTGGATTACGGACTTTCGGGCATCTACGATGTGATCATTTTGGATGTTATGCTGCCGAAGATGGACGGTTTTGAGGTCGCTAAGGAGCTGCGTCGCGGCCGCGTTGACACGCCCATTTTGCTGCTGACTGCGCGCGATACCGTGCGCGATAAGATTGTGGGCCTTGACTCTGGCGCCGATGACTACATGACCAAGCCGTTCAGCCCCGCCGAGTTGCTGGCGCACTTGCGCGCGCTTCTGCGTCGCCAGGGGCAGGTTGTTTTCGAGACCGTTACCTTCGGTGATTTAACGCTCAACCTGGAAAGCCACGATTTGACCTGCGGCGATAAGTCAATTCACCTGGGATTCAAGGAGTTCTCGCTGGCACGCATCCTGCTTTCCAATCCCACGCAAGTGCTGTCGAAAGAGCAGCTGCTCGCGAAAGTTTGGGGCGTGGAGAGCACAGCCGTTGATAACAACGTGGAAGCATACATTTCATTTCTGCGGAAGAAGTTCCGCTTTGTGGGCTCGCGCGCGACCATTGAGTCGCTGCGCAAAACGGGATACCGCCTGAGCTGCGACGAAGGTGATGCCGAGGACAGCAACGCTAACAGCGCGGGCGATGACGTCCACTAGCGCCGCAAGCGCCACCTGGGACGCGGGCGCCCGCTAGCACGCCGGCACCACCTGGGGAGCAGTCGTTCGCGAGCGGTCGCCGCAACCCGCAGCGGTACACCCGCTACCGACCGCTGCCGCCCGCTCACGCCGCAGACGCCGCTGGCGAGCAACGCCTTCCCCACGCCAACGACCACCGCTAACCACAAGGAACACGAAGCCATGACCACGCATACCGAAAAAGACCTGCTTTCCAAGCTGCACTTGAAGTTCACTGCAATCATCTGCGGTGTGGCAGCGCTTATCTTGGCGGTTTCCTTCGCGTATATTGCCTGGTCAAACCAGAATCAAAGAATCGAGTCGGTCTACGTTGAGCTTAACGCCGCCTTGGAGACCGTCATAACAAAAGGTCCGCGCGACTTGAATCCCCCCGCCGATGGCGCCAAACCGCCGCGCATTGGCGACAAAAAGGAAGTCTCGTGGGCGTTTCCTATCGCGCTCTACATTGCCCGCGAGGATAATGGCGATATTTCCGTCAATAGCATCAACCGCTTTTCCACCGCGATTGTTGACGACGACACGCTGCAATCTGTTCTGGATTCCACGTTCTTTTCTTCCGATGATCAGGGTTTTCTATCAGACGCGGGTCTGTATTACAAGAAAATCATGCGCGAGGACGGATCGGTGTGCTATGCCTTCGCCGATCGCACAATCGTCGAAGACACTGCGAATCTGAATCGTTCGCTTATTGTGGTTGGGATTGCTATTGAGCTTTTGGTGCTGGCGCTGGCCTGGGCGTTTTCCCGCTGGGCGCTGCGACCGGTTCAGCGCGCGTGGGACAGCCAGCAGCAGTTCATCGCCGATGCCTCCCACGAAATGAAAACACCGCTCACCGTGATTATGGCGAATGCGTCCATTGCGTTGAAAAAGCCACAAGCGACCATCACGGAGCAAAGCCAGTGGATTGAGGGCATCCAGGACGAAGCGCAAAACATGGAGCACCTGGTGCTTGATATGCTAGCGCTCGCCCAGCCGGAAAACGCGGTGGCTCAAGCCGCGACGACAGAGCACGTCAACATGAGCGAGATGGCAGAGCGGGCCTCGCTGCAGTTCGAAGCCGTTGCGTTCGAGCGCGGCGTTATGATCAACGATGACATCGATTCCGATATGATGGTTGTTGGCGACCCTACAAAACTCCAGCGCCTGATTGGCACGCTAGTCGATAACGCATGCAAGTACGCCGAAAGGGACACAAGCATAACGGTTTCTCTTAAAGCAGCAGGTCGTTATTGCATTTTAAGCGTTCACAACTGGGGATACCCCATTGACCCCCAGGACATTCCGCACGTGTTCGACCGCTTCTACCGCAGCGACAAATCGCGCGACCGCAGCAACAACGATGGCGAACACAGCTTTGGTCTGGGATTGGCCATTGCCCAAAAAATTGTGCAGCAACACGGTGGCGAACTGAGCGTGACCAGCTCCGCCGAGGATGGCACCACGTTTACCGCGCGCCTTCCCCGCACCGGGGGTTAGGCATGCGGGAGCGGCATCCGCATCCTCTTCGCGGATCAAAGGGCGAAACCCTGCTTCGCATTTCGCGGATGCCAGCACAGCAAGGCTCACATCAAGGGGCGGACCTTGCTTCAGCGCTTCACTGACCCCACTTGTTGAAAAAGTGGGGCCAAATGCGGGCTAATCGACGATAAGTGGTGGTCAGTACGCTTGAATCCGCCCCTCTTAGACGCCTTGACAAACCACCTGAAAAATCGCCTTGACAAAACCCCAGGTCAAACAAATACTGACTTGAAGCGTGTATCAACTCCGAGACTTTCCGAAGAAGCAAACCACCATTTATCGTCGATTTGCCCGAATTCAAGGGCCAATTTCCAACAAGCGATCCCTCGGAAGGCGGAATCGCAACGAAGCGGGCGGAGCATGCGGACGGCAGAGCGCGGGGAACAGCGGGCGAAGAAGCACCGGAAAAGCGGGAAAAGCCAGAGCAGAAGCGGTGCTCAACGCAAACAAGATTGCGGCGCACCCGAACAAAACGCTCCGAACGCAGCCGAAGCAAAACGGGCATCGCATGTGATGTCCGTCGTAGAAACGTTATGCAAGAAAACGCGCGGTCACGCAGCGCATGTCCGAAGGATCAACGCACAGCTAGCAGCTAGAACATCATGAACAAGTTGGCCAATGCCCAACCGATAAAGCCGCAGCACGGGAACGTAAGAATCCAGGCTTTCACCATGTTGCCGGCAATGTTCCACTTTACCTCGCGCGCGTTTCTGCTGGCACCCACGCCCATAATGGCGCTGGTAGAACAATGGCTCGTGGAAACAGGCATGCCAGTGAGCGTGGAAATCAGAAGCGTGATGGCGGTGCTGGCGGAAGCAGCAACACCCTGGTATTTATCGAGCTTGACCATGTCCATGGCAACCGACTTGATAATGCGCTTGCCGCCAATAAGCGTGCCCAGCGAGATAGCGGCGGAGCACAGAATCATAAGCCACAGCGGGAAACCGGTGCCCGTGGTGTCCTCGATGCCAAAGCTCAGCATGAAGCCCAGAAGCGCAATGGACATAAATTTTTGACCATCTTGCGCGCCATGGAGACCCGACAAAATAACAGCGCATACATCCATGACGACCGTGCAAATCTTATTGCTTCTGCGACGATCGCATTGCGCAAACAGCTTTTCAATCAAACGAACGGCAAGCCAACCCAGCGCAAAACCCGCGAACAGGGAAAACAGCATACCATAAATGACTTTCGCCCATTCGTTGATCACAACGGCGCCAATGCCGTTCAGCGCAATAGCGGCGCCGGTGATGCCCGCAATCAACGAATGCGACTTCGATGCGGGGATGCCCTGAAACCAGCAGAACACGCCCCATCCAATGGATGCCACCATGGCTGCCATGAGCGCCATAAGCGCTAAATGGGGGTCGCCGGTAAAATCGACCATGCCGAACATGGTGTGAGCAACCGCGGTGGAAATGTGGGTCATACCCATCAAGCCCACAAAATTAAACACCGCAGCCAGGCCCAATGCGGTCCCTGGCTTCATGCACCGCGTGGAAACGGCAGTTGCAATGGCATTAGGCGCGTCGGTTGCGCCCGCAATAAGAGTAACGCCAATAACGAGTGCCAAGATGACGCCCAAAGTGGGATACGTCGCCATCTGAACGAACAATGCACCCAGTGAAAGATCCATGCGAATCCTATTCTCTATATTATTAGTTGCGTTCGCAGTCGCTCGCACTTCCTGCGAATTGCATCTTGATTTGCCTATCTCGCCTCCATCGCAGGTCGCACTCCCACAAAAGACGCTGAAAAGCAAATCGACGCACCTGGCAGCCGCACCACACCGGCGCGTCGCTGACCATGCGCTATTTTACAACAGCACTGCACTACTTCACGCAGCAAATGCATTGATGGTGCTGTTTTCGTTACTGCGGCATCATCGCGTTTAGCGAAGCGACCCGCAGGCAACCCGCGCGGGCGTGGGCTAAAGAAGCGCTAGCATGTTAAAAAGTGACGGGGTCTTTTTCACCTTTTGCGCCGCCGGCACCCGCGCACCTAGAGGCTTCACCGCGCCGCCGGCACCCGCGCACCCGGCGGCTGACGCCTCGAACCGCCATGCCATTGCGCCAGTACCCCCCTTCGCGCATTCGATGAAATTCAATACCAGGTATTAAGTATAAGTAATACCACCTTTCAACCAAAAGGTGCATACTAAGCAACGTCAAAAAACGCTTTTCGAAAAACGACGTTTGCAAGAAACAAAAAGTCGCACCACGCGACAAACGAAAGGATTCAAACCATGAAGTTCAACAAGAAAGTTTTGGTAGGCGCGGTTGCCGCAACTTTGGCGCTTTCCGTGTTTGCCCTGGCTGGCTGCTCGTCCAGCTCGTCCTCGTCCGCCAGCGCTTCGGGCAGCGCCTCCGCCGCCAGCGACGACAAGGTCATCACCGTTGGCGCCACCGTTCCCCACTACGACATTCTGACCGACGCAGTTGCTCCGCTGCTGGAAAAAGAAGGCTACACGCTCAAGGTTACCGAGTTCACTGACTACGTGCTGCCGAACACCAACGTTGAGCAGGGCGAACTTGACGCCAACTACTTCCAGCACATCAACTACCTGGACTCCTTCAACCAGGAAAACGGCACCCACCTGGTCAGCGTTGGCTACGTTCACTACGAGCCGTTCGGCATTTACGCTGGCAAGTCCTCGTCTTTGACCGACGTTAAGGATGGCGCCGTAATCGCTGTTCCCGATGACACCACGAACGAAGCCCGCGCGCTACTGCTGCTTCAGCAGGAAGGCCTGATCACGCTTAAGGATGGCGCTGGCCTGACCGCAACCGTTAAGGACATTGCCGACAACCCCAAGAACCTGCAAATCAAGGAAGTCGAAGCTGCTAACGTTCCCCACGTGCTTGCTGACTGCGACTTCGGCGTGATCAACGGCAACTACGCCATCTCTGCCGGCATCGATATCAAGTCTGCCCTGGCTATTGAGTCTTCCGAAGGCCTGGTGGCTGGTCAGTACGGCAACGTGCTGGTTGTGAAGGACGGCAACCAGGATAGCCCCAAGATCCAGGCTCTGTACAAGGCGCTGACTTCCCCCGAGGTCAAGCAGTACATGGAGGACACCTACCAAGGCGCTGTTGTCCCCCTGTTCTAAGCTTTAAGTTCTTCAAACTTCCCCCTTCCTTTTCCCCAGATAAGCGAGGATAATAGGAAGGCTCACAACAACAGTTGCAAACACGTCAAGGATGCCGGGCGCAGGTCCGACATCCTTGACCTGCGAATAAGGCTTGATTGATACATGATTGAAATTAACGACATTTCCAAGGTTTACAGCACGCGCGAAGGCGAATTCGCCGCGCTTGACCACGTAAGACTCACCATTGAGGACGGCGACATCTTTGGCATCATCGGTGAATCCGGTGCGGGCAAATCCACGCTGGTGCGCTGCATCAACATGCTGGAAAAGCCCAGCTCGGGCAATATCGTCATCGATGGGAAAGATGTGACCGAATATTCCGGCAAAGCGCTGCGCGAGTTCCGCAGCAGCGTGGGCATGATCTTCCAGCACTTCAGCCTGTTCCAGCAGAGCACCGTGCTGAAAAACGTCATGTTCCCCCTGGAGATTCGTGGCGAGAAGGACCAGAAACGTGCGCTTGAACTGCTGGAACGCGTGGGCATTGCCGACAAGGCGAAGAGCTACCCCAGTGAACTTTCCGGCGGTCAGCAGCAGCGTGTGGCCATTGCGCGCGCCCTGGTGAACCAGCCCAAGATCATGCTGTGCGACGAGGCCACCAGCGCCCTTGACAGCCGCACGACCATCCAGATTCTGGATTTGCTGCGCGACATCAATCGCGAGCTGGGCGTGACCATGGTCATGATCACGCACTCGCTGGACGTAGCGAAGCGTGCCTGCAACCGCATTGCCGTTATCGACCATGGCAAAATTGCCGAAGTCGGCCCCACCATGGACGTGTTCGACAATCCGCAGAGCACGGCAACGAAGCTTCTCATCAGCCATTACAATGGCACCGTCGAAGACAAGGAGGTGCTGTAAATGGAAGCAATCAGCGCATTTCTCGATGAATTCGGCGTGCTTTTAGCGGTGGGCTGCTGGGAATCGTTCCTGATGACCGCCGTATCATGCCTGTTGGCGTACGTGATTGGCCTGCCGTTGGGCACGTGGTTTCATATGACGAAGGCAAGTGGCCTGGCGCCGAACAGGGGCGTGAACACCGTGCTGGGATGGGTCATCAACATTGGCCGTTCCATTCCGTTCATCATTTTGCTGGTGGCGATCATCCCCTTCACCCGCCTGGTGGTAGGCACGTCGCTAGGCGTGCAGGGCGCAATTGTACCGCTGACTGTTTCCGCAGCGCCGTTCGTTGCGCGCATGGTGGAACAGTCGCTGGCAGAAGTGGACGAAGGCCTTATTGAGGCTGCTCACAGCTTTGGCGCGAGCAATTTTCAGATTGTGACGAAGGTCATGCTGAAGGAAAGCTTGCCGTCCCTTGTGCGCGGTGCTGCTATTACGTTTGTCACGCTGTTCGGCTATGCCGCCATGGCGGGTACCGTTGGCGCCGGCGGCCTGGGTTCCATTGCCATTCGCTACGGCTACCAGCGCTGGAACACGGCGGTTATGATTGTCTCCGTGGTGCTGTGCGTGATTTTCGTGCAGGTGTTCCAGTCGATTGGCGACGTGATTGCTCGCAAGATCGACAAGCGTCGCGGCTAAGGGTTTGGCAGCTGCACGCGTCCCGCACAAGAACTCGCACGATATTGAAAAAAGTCCTTGTGTAAATTTGAGGTTTTCGTTATAATTAGTCTCCGCGTCCTTCGGAATTGCATTTTGCCAATGTGGCTCAGCTGGTAGAGCAACGCACTCGTAATGCGTAGGTCAGCGGTTCGAATCCGCTCATTGGCTCCATTGAGAACGAATGGCTCCCTTATGGGAGCCATTTTTGTTTTTGCGCGAATGTTGCACAAGCAAGGAGCGTTGGCACGGATTCCCGCGGGGGAAACGCCCGTCGGCAGTCCAGTTGCAGGCGGTAGACGCCCGCTTGTGCACCGCCCGCAGCCGCAAGGGTCAAGGGAAGCTCCCTGACACAGCACCGGCAGCGCCGGCGGTCAGAAAGCAAAGCATTTACGGGCTACGGCGGTTTTCCGCAGGGCGGAAAGGCCAAACCCCGGGCACTCGACCAGCAGAACCAATCTCACCTAAACCGCTTCGGCAAGCTTACTTATCGTCGCTCGAGCTTCATCGATGGTATCCGCCAGAGAAATCGCACCTTCCCTTCCCC
>CAKUDT010000064.1 GCA_934645125.1 uncultured Eggerthellaceae bacterium | reverse complement strand
AATGATTGAACGAAAGGCGACTTTTCGTGGAACATCTCTATAACACGCTGGCGTTGTGCCCGCATTGTTTGAAATCGCTCAAGGCGGATATTTACGCCGATGACCAGGGCGTGGTGCGCATGGCGCGTACCTGCCCCGAGCATGGTCCCATCACCACGCGCGTGTGGCCCGAAAAAGAGCACTTCAAGTGGATAACAAGCGGTGCCATGCCGAAAGTTGCTCCGCGTAACACGCTGCCCGCTACGGCGCCGTGCCCGTATGGGTGCGGTACGTGCGCGCGCCATGAGCGTCGCGGTACGCTTATTGAGATCGAGGTCACTACGAGCTGCAACTTGAAGTGCCCCGTGTGCTTCATGAGCGCCGACACGAACAAGCACGATCCCGCGCTTGATGAGATTCGCGCCATGTATCAAGTGATTGCAAATGCCGTGGGAACCGATGGCGCTGTGCAAATCACCGGCGGCGAGCCCACATGCCGCAAGGACTTGATGGATATCATCCGCATGGCGCGCGAAATGGGCTTCTGGGGCGTTGAGTTGAATACAAACGGCCTGGTCATTGCTGCGCGCGACGGCTACATTGAGCAGCTGCGCGATGCAGGTATTACGGGAATCTTCCTGTCCTTCGATGGCTTGACGGGCAAAGTGTACGAAGAAACGTGCGGGCGCGACATTCTGGATATCAAGCTGAAATGCATCGAGCGTTGCCGCCAAGCGGGTGTGCAAGTGGTGCTGTGCATGACTATCCTGGAGGGTCTCAACGTTGACCAGCTGGGCGACGTGCTGCGCTATGCCATGGACAACTCCGATGTCATTGCGGGTCTTGCGTTGCAGCCGGCGTTCTCGTCGGGCCGCTTCAATACGGAGTTCGTTGACAACATCAATGCGGGCGACGTTATCCAAGAGCTTGCGGCGCAGTCCGACGGCTTGCTGGACGTGTACGACATTTGGCCGCTGGGCACAAGCAATCCCTTGTGCGATACGGGCGTTTTCCTGGTAAAAGACGCGGAAGCCGCCGAGCATCCCAGCGGGTTTTATCCGGCATCGCGTCGTATGAGCTACGAGGAATACACGGCGGGCTTCAGCCCCGACTCGCCGCAAGGTTCCGTGTTCCTGGACATTCTTGCGAAGAAGGGCGTGTATGTGCGCGATGGCCTGTCCATTGTGATCATGGACTACATGGATGCGTGGACCATGGATATCCAGCGCTTGCGCGAGTGCTCCATGACCGTTGCTATGCCTGATGGGCGCGCAATTCCGTTCTGCTCGTACCACTTGACGAACTCCGCAGGCGAGCGCGTGTATCCGCCTTGGTGCAAAGAAGAGTTGCGCCATTTGCATCATTAACCCCAAAAAAAACATCCCAATAATCAAAAAAAGCCGTTCACACGAGCGGCTTTTTTGTTGACAAATTACCCCACCTTTTGTCAACAATTTCAGTTTTTCCGGCGGTTTGCCGTCGCGCAAGATTCATGTTGTTGAAAAAGTGCTTCCTGATTCGAAGTTGATGCAGGTTGGAAGTAGGTCAAGGGTGCGAATCGGGCATCTTTTCTGCTGAGTGCCGAGCTTGCGAAACGCGGGTTCTGTAAAATACCAGCTCAGAACAATGCTCTGTTGAGATTAATTGTACAGTTGAGCAAACATCATGACTGAGACCTACTTCCAACCTATCACAACTTCGAATTTCGGCCCCAAAATTCAACAACATGAATTCAGCCGCCTGCTCGCAGCTGCGGCAAGGGATTCGCCGAACGGACTCCGCTTGGATAATGCTTCTTTGGGCTTGCGCCTCGCTCAACTTATCCAAAGCGTCGTACGTCGGCTCATCCCCTTGCCGCCGCTTTTTCACGCATGCCGTGCGAATTCCTTTGAGGCCGCGCTCAGTACTGCTCGAAATCCCGCGTTGTCGCTTAATCTTTGTGCAATCTCCCACAATCACCTGCAGAATGTCATCTTTAGTGCTTGAAAGTCGCAGAGCATTGCGATAATATGACGCTCGAGAAGAATCAGGCCGATTCTGTAATGGAGGAAAGAGGGGCTTCCCTGCGCAGCGGCTTGCTTGAATTCGCGATCAAGCGCGCCCGCAGTAAAACGCGAGAAAAGCCCCATATCTTTGAAGGAGGAGAGATGTCGGGAATGAATGGCTCGACAGCTGGGCTTACTCGCAGAAGCTTTCTCAAGACCACTGCTGCAGTTGCAGGCGTGGCTGCGGTAGCTGGAACTGCGGTTACAGGCACGTTGGCTCCCGTTGCTGAGGCTGGAGAGCTTGCCGCCGAGGAATCGGTATTCCACAGCGGTTGCCGCGGCAACTGCGGAAGCAAATGCCACATGGACGTTACGGTGCGCGAAGGCAAGGTCGTCAAAGTTGCGGCGGCGCAGTACCCCGAGGCCGACGCTCAGTGGCGTCGTATCTGCGTGAAAGGTTACACGCAGCCCCAGCGTTTGTACGATCCGGATCGTTTGAAGTACCCCATGCGTCGCGTGGAAGGCACCGAGCGTGGTGCTGGCCAGTGGGAGCGCATTAGCTGGGATGAAGCCATTGCCGAAGTGAGCGGCAAGATTGGCGCAGCAATCAAGCAGTATGGCGGCACGTCGTTCGCAGTGTGGTCGTCTTATGCATCTTACGGTGTTTTGAATGGCGCTCAAGCTGGTTATATGTCCGTTGCATACGGCCGTTTCCTGACCGCTATTGGCGGCACCGTTCTGGGTGCAAGCGCCGACTACGCCCAGATTTACGAGCAGATGATTGCGCTGGGCAACACGGGCAACAGCTTCGCTGACGCGGTGAACTCGAAATACATCTTCTCGTGGGGCGGCAACCCTGCCGAGGCTTACATTCACGCATGGCAGTTCGTGTGCCAGGCACGCGAAAAAGGCGCCAAGCTGATCACCATTGATCCGCAGTACACGGCTTCTGCGGCACATTCCGACATGTATGTGCCCATTCGTCCTGGTACGGACGGCGCTTTGATGCTGGCCATGGCGAACTACATCCACGAGAACAATCTGTACAACGAAGAATACATGCGCACGCTTACCGTTGCTCCGTTCCTGGTGGGCGAAGACGGCACGTACGTTCGCATGAGCGCGTATGGCCAGGCTGCCAAGGAAGGCCCGCTGAACGCATACGGCATGCCTACCGTGATTGACCCCATTGTGGTTTGGGACGAAGCTACCGGCGCGCAGGCTCCGCTGGAGCAGGCAGAAAAGCCCGCTATCCTGGGCGAATACACTTTGTCCGACGGCAGGAAAGTGAAGACCTGCTATCAGGTTTGCCTGGACAACATCAAGGAATACACCGTTGCCAAGGCTGCTGAAATCTGCGACATTCCCGAAGAGGACATTATCAAGCTTGCACAGATGTACGCCGATGGCCCCAGCTTTGTTATGACGTTCCAGGGCTTCGGTCATCACGTGAACTCGCATCACAACTTCAAGAACCTGGCGCTTATCGCTTGCCAGACGGGCAACTACGGCGTTCCCGGCGGCGCTATCTGCGGTAACACCTCGCCGTTCAACTCGCTGATCAACAACGCCGCCTTCTTCATGGGCAAGCTGGGCGTTAACACCACCGGCACGCATCTTCCGGAAATCCTGGAGAAGAAGAGCTGGGGCGGAAAAGAATGCGATATTCAGGTTCTGTGGTGCTGCAACGGCAACATGCTGTGCTGCGAATCGGGCCGTCAAGAGCTTATTGAAGCCGTGAAGAAGGTCCCCTACGTGGTGTGCGCCGACGTCAACATGACCGACACCGCCAAGTATGCTGACCTGGTGCTTCCCGTTCCGCACATCTTTGAAACGGAAGATTACGACAGCGGTTGTCCCACGCCTTACCTTATGTTCCAGCAGAAGGCCGTGGAGCCTGCGTTCGAATGCAAGACCGACCTGGAAATCATGCGCTCTATCGCCGAAACGCTGGGTATGGGCGCCATCTACGGCAATGGTGCATCGAACAAGGAACTCATCGACGCCGTGCTCAAAGACGCAAACGGCCTGAACGAGAAGTTCGGCATCAATTACGACCGCTTCCAGAAAGATTCCATGGTGCGCACGCCGCTGTACACCTCTACGGCTCCGGTTGCCGCAACGGGTTCCGCAGAAACGGCGCGCGTGAAGTTCTACCTGGAAAAGCCCACGCCGCGCGGCTACGTTGGCCAGAAAATCGCCGACTACGAGAAGCGCCCCTATTACGAACCGGCGCACGAAGCTTACTGGGAAAACCCGATGCGCGAGAAGTATCCCCTGATGGGCTGCAGCCAGCATCACAAGTACCACGTTCATTCTCAGCTTGCTTACACTCCCATGATGCGCGAGCTTGAGCCCGAACCACAGATCAAGATCAACGCCAGCGACGCTGCCGCGCGTGGTATTAAGCAGGGCGACGTGGTGCGCGCTTACAACGATCACGGCTACGTTGTACTGAAGGCCCTGGTCACCGAAGGAATCAAGCCGGGCGTTATCTCTATTCCCCATGGCTTCCAGGAGGAACAGTTCATCGAGGGTCACGCTCAGGACCTGACGAACATCTATATGAACGATTTCTGCGACAACAGCGCTTTCTACGACTTCCTGTGCGAGGTCGAGAAGTACAAAGGGGGTAAATAATGGCTCGCTATGGTATGGCGATTGACACCAAGCGCTGCGTAGGCTGCAACGCTTGCACGACTGCCTGCAAAATGGCAAATAACGTGCCGGATGACATTTTCTGGACACGTGCTCTGACCAGGGGCGGCGATGAAGTTGATACGCCCACTGGCACCTTCCCCAACTTGAGCATGCGCTACTATACGGTGGGTTGCCAGCATTGCGAAAACCCTGCCTGCGTGAAGGCGTGCCCCGTGGGCGCAACGTACAAGGACCCCGAGACGGGCATTGTACGTCAGGACTACGACCGCTGCATTGGCTGCCGCATGTGCATGGCCGCTTGCCCCTACACGGGCGTGCGTTCCTTCAACTGGCAGGAACCGAAGAACCAGATGGGCTTCGCAATTGGCGACGCCGATGCTCCGAAGCATCAGAAGCACACGGTGGAGAAGTGCACGTTCTGCTATCAGCGTACTAGCAAGGGCGAAACGCCTGCTTGCATGGACCTGTGCCCGGCGCGCGCTCGTCATTGGGGCGATCTGGACGATCCGGATTCCGAGATTTCCCAGATCATTGCAAGCCGTCCGTACGAGCAGCTTTTGACCGAGCGCGGCACGCAGCCGAACGTTTACTACCTGGTATAGGCGGAAAGGAGATAGAAAAATGTCTGAAGAGACTAAGAAGTCCTCGACCGCTCAATTCGGGGGTAAAACGATGAACATCGCCATTGCCGTGGCGGCTGTTGTTACCGTTCTTGGCATTGGTTTGTGGGTGTTTCAGCTGGTCAGCGGCATGGTGAACACTGGCATGCGCAACCTTGACTCGTGGGGCCTGTACATTACCATGTTCATGTTCCTGGTTGGTTTGTCTGCCGGCGGCCTGATCATCAGCTCCATTCCGCGCGCTTTCGGTATGGAAGGCTTCGGCGGCATCTCGAAGGTGGCCGTGTGGACCTCCATTTGCGCTACCGTGATGGCTATCGGCTTTGTCGTGGTTGACCTGGGCCAGCCCCTTCGTGTTTGGGAGCTGTTCCTGTATTCGAACCTGACCTCGCCGCTGATGTGGGACATCATTGTGCTGGCTACGTACCTGATTCTGTCCTGCGTGTACCTGTGGGCAACACTGCGCGAAGAGAAGGGCCTGGTCAAGTCCACCACCCTGCGCGTGATCAGCGTGATTGCCCTGGTTGTTGCCGTGTTGGTGCACTCCGTTACCGCATGGATCTTTGGCCTGCAGGCATCGCATGAGTTCTGGCACACTGCGCTTCTGGCGCCGTGGTTTGTGTCGTCGGCCCTGGTGTGCGGCACCGCGTTGGTCATGATTGTGGTCATTGCGCTGCGCAAGGTGGGCTACATGGATCTGGATCAGCGCTACGTTGTGAAGCTGGCGAAGATGCTGGGCGCCTTCTGCATGGTTGACCTGTACTTCTTTGGTTGCGACTTGCTGACGGCCGGTTTCCCGGGTGGTTCGGGTGCCGAGGTTGTATCTATGCTGGTCAGCGGTCCGTTGGCTCCGTTCTTCTGGGCGGAAATCATTTGCACGATTGTTGCTGCCGTGGTGTGCTTCGTACCCACCGCGCGCAAGAATGGTTTGCTGGTTGGCGCATCTGCGCTGGCAATTGTGGCTATCTTCTGCAAGCGCTTCCAGCTGTTGGACGGCGGCTTCCAGCTGCATAACCTGGATTTCGCAAGCCCCGTAACGGCATTGACTGCCACGAACAGCGCAAATGGCTGGGCTGGCGTCTACGATGGTCTGGTCTACGGCCCCACGCCGCTTGAGTTCGGCGTTGTGCTGGGCGTGATTGGCCTGGGCGCGTTGCTTCTGCTGCTGGGCCTGAAGTACCTTCCCTTGAAGCCTACGACTGAATCTCACTAGGCCTCTTTTCTCGCGATGGGCTCGCTTCGTTTGGGGCGGGCCCATTGTTTGCGTGGCGAGGCTGGGGAAGGCGCTGGGGCAGTAGCGTACGCGTGTGGCTCGCTGCTGCGTACGGGGAAGGCGTCGGGCGTTCGGGTGCGCGGCGGTTCAGTGCTGAGCTGGGGTGACGCCAGGAACGTTTACCGTTCGTTTGTTGAGAGTTCGTTTGCGTTTTCGCAGGTAAACGGCCTCTCTAGAGACGAAAGGAGACAAACCATGGCGAAAGGTATTGCTGCTGTTACGGCTTTTTTCGCCGTGGTGGCTACGTGCGCGGTGCTGTTGGGTGCGGCGTTCGAGAGCGATTCGGGTGTTCATCGCATTGAGCCGGAATCGCCGTGTCCTGTGGTGGGATGCGTGTCGGAATCGTGCCACGGCTACGATGCTGTTCCCGAACCCGACGGCGTCCATGAAATGATTTGCCCCGAAGTGGGTTGCGCGTCAACGTCGTGCCATGCATGGGAAACGCTGCAAAACCGTTATCATCAGGCCAGCTCAACATCGCTTGTGTTGTGGATTTTGACGCCCGTGGTGTTCGTGATTGTACTGCTATTTATGATGGGCGCGTTCAAAGGGCCGAAGAGCAGTACTGGCTTGGCAAGGGAAGGCGGCGATGATGAAAACCGCTAAGACCATACTCGTTGCCGATGCTGTGCTTGCTGTTTTGTTCATCGCGTGCGAACTACCAGGTGTAACGGGTGTTCCTGTGCACGAATGGCTGGGAATTGTTTTGGCTGTTGCGTTGTTGGCGCATGCAGGAAAGCGTGCGCTCATCACGGCGAAGGCGGCTCGTAGCGTTCTGCGTTTGGTTGTTGATGCGGTAATGCTTGTGACGCTTGCTGTATGCGTTGTCTCCGGGATGATGGTTTCGGGGTCGGTCCTTCCGTTTTTCGGATATTACGCAACAGGGTATTATTTCTGGAGTCCCTTGCACGCGGCCACGGCAACCGTGTTGT
>CAKUDT010000063.1 GCA_934645125.1 uncultured Eggerthellaceae bacterium | reverse complement strand
CCGTTGCGATTATAGCGGGGCTGCTGGTCACGGGCATTGTTTGGGGTCTTCTGATAAGCTTGGTGGGCATTACGTTCTAAAAGTTTCTCAAAAGCTTCAAAAGTCCGCGAAAAATGTTTGACCTTGCGGGGTAAGCAGGTTACAATACATGCTTGCGTGTAGAACGGACCGTTAGCTCAGTTGGTAGAGCAGGGGACTTTTAATCCCAAGGTCCAGGGTTCGAGTCCCTGACGGTCCACCATTCACGTGCTTGGAGACTGGGGTATCGTCCAGCGGCAGGACTCTGGTTTTTGGTACCAGCTACCTAGGTTCGAATCCTGGTACCCCAGCCACAGAATGAGTTTGCGAGATTTTCTCCTTCGGCTGCAAAACCGAAAGATCTCGCCTAAGGCGTGAGTCTTAGAGAATCATGGCACCGACAAGGCGGTGGCGTTCTTAGCAACGCAAGTACCTGGCGGCTTCGTAAGGGAATACGAGAGCTGCGCGGCCTGACCGCACGCCTGACATGCAGGTAAAAAAGCCAACAAAAATTTGGTTTGTCGGTTCGTGCACTTTTTTCCAAAAAATACTGTACAAATAAATAATTCTTTGCTATCATTTATCTTCGCGTTAAAGGCAGTTTTGGTTAGAGGAGAACTTTTGGCCAAAGAAGATGTTATCGAACTCGAAGGCACCGTTCTTGAGGCGCTACCGAACGCTATGTTCCAGGTAGAACTTGAGAATGGTCACAAAATCCTGGCTCATATCTCTGGCAAGATGCGTATGCACTACATTAAGATCTTGCCCGGCGATAAGGTCACGGTTGAGCTCTCGGTTTATGACTTGAACCGTGGGCGCATCACTTACCGTTTTAAGTAGTTCGAGGCGGTACGCAGTCTGCGCAGTCGGGACAACTGTGCGGGCTTTTTTGCGCGTGAGTCCCAAGGCAAGCCAGCCACTTGCCTTGACCGTAAGCAAATAAACACCAGCGGCTGGGTGTGAAGATAAAGTAGTTCACATTACCGAAAGGAAGACAAAATGAAGGTACGTCCTTCGGTCAAGAAAATGTGCGACAAGTGCAAAATCATCCGTCGTCATGGCAAAGTTCTTGTGATTTGCGAAAACCCGCGTCACAAGCAGCGTCAGGGCTAGGAAGAGAGAGGGGACGATAATTATGGCACGTCTTGTTGGTGTCGACCTTCCTCGCGATAAGCGCATTGAGGTCGCCTTGACCTACATCTACGGCATTGGCCTGACCACTTCTAAGAAGATTCTTGCGGAGACCGGCGTTAACCCCGACACCCGCACTAACGATCTTACTGAAGAGGATTTGGGCAAACTGCGTGACTACATTCAGGCTAACGTTAAGACGGAGGGTGACCTTCATCGTGAAGTTAGCATGAACGTAAAGCGCCTCATGGAAATTGGTTGCTACCGTGGCCTTCGCCATCGTAAGGGCCTGCCCGTTCGCGGTCAGCGCACCCATACGAATGCTCGTACCCGTAAGGGACCGAAGCGTCAAATCGGTGGCAAGAAGAAGTAAGGGGTAGTCAGTCGTGGCAACTAAGAAAAATCTTCGTGCACGCGTAAAGCGTTCAGAGCGCAAGAACATTGCTGTTGGCGCTGCACACATCAAGTCTACCTTCAACAACACCATCGTTACCATCACCGATCCGCAGGGCAACGTTATCTCCTGGAATTCCGCTGGTACCGTAGGTTTCAAGGGTTCTCGTAAGTCTACCCCGTTTGCTGCCCAGATGGCTGCAGAGCAGGCTGCGAAGACTGCTATGGAGCACGGTCTGCGCAAGGTTGCTGTTTACGTCAAGGGCCCCGGCTCTGGTCGTGAAACCGCTATCCGTTCTTTGCAGGCTGCTGGTCTGGAAGTTTCCAGCATTCAGGATTGCACGCCCATTCCGCACAACGGTTGCCGTCCGCGCAAGCGTCGTCGCGTGTAGTTGAAAGGATTAGCTAAATTATGGCTCGTTACACTGGAGCGGATTGCCGTTTGTGCCGCCGTGAAGGCGCGAAGCTCTTCCTGAAGGGCGATCGTTGCTTTACGGAAAAGTGCGCAATCGAGCGCCGCAATTATGCGCCAGGTGAAGCTGGCAAAAAGCGCGTGAAGGAATCCGAGTACCGTATGCAGCTTCGTGAGAAGCAGAAGACCAAGCGTATCTACGGTATCCTGGAGAAGCAATTCCGCGGTTATTACGATATGGCTAACCGTCAGGAAGGCGTTACGGGTGAGAACCTGCTTCGCATTCTGGAAAGCCGTTTGGACAACGTTGTTTATCGTCTGGGCTTTGCCAAGTCTCGCGCAGAAGCTCGTCAGCAGGTTCGTCACGGTCACATCACTGTGAACGGCCGCCGCGTTGACATTCCTTCTTTCCGCGTGCGTCCTGGTGATTTGGTTGCTGTTGCTCCCAAGGCCAAGGAAATGGTTGTTATCCAGAGCGCTCTGATTTCCAACGAGCGCACTTCGGTGCCTGCTTGGCTCGAGGTTGATATCGAGAAGCTGCAGGGCAGCGTTCTGTCCTTGCCGCAGCGCGATCAGATCGATCTGGACATTCGCGAGCAGCTCATCGTCGAACTTTACTCGAAGTAATAACCGCAGCAGCATAGCAAGGAGGCTCATATAACATGACAGAGTTCATGAGGCCGACGGTAACAATTGAAGAGGTAAACGACACAGTAGCTCGTTACATCGTGGAACCGCTTGAGCGTGGCTATGGCTATACACTGGGTAACTGCATGCGTCGCGTGCTGTTGTCTTCCTTGAATGGTGCGAAAGCAACTGCTATTCAAATCGAAGGCGTTCAACACGAGTTCACCACTGCAGAAGGCGTTGTTGAAGACATCACCGACATTGTACTCAATGTTAAGGGTCTGGTCTTCTCTGCTCTCAACGATGACGTTGAGTCTGCTGTTGCGTATGTAACTGCTGAGGGCCCCTGCACGGTGACCGGTGCGGACATTTCTGTCCCCACCGAGTTCACCCTGGTCAACCCTGAGCATGTGATTGCGACGGTAGCCGATGGCGGTATCCTGAACATGGCTATCCGCATTGGCGTTGGTCGCGGTTATGTTTCCGCAGAGCGCAACAAGCGCGATGAGGACCGCATTGGAACTATTCCCGTTGATTCGCTGTACTCTCCGGTACGTCGTTGCACGATGAACGTCGAGGACACTCGCGTTGGTCAGCGCACCGACTACGACAGGCTGGTGCTTGAGGTGGAGACCGATGGCAGCATGAATCCGACGGATGCCGTGTGCCGCGCTGCGAACATTATCAATCAGTACATGGGTGCTTTCCTGAGCCTGACCAGCCTTCCCGAAGACGAAGGGGGCGAAGTCGCTTCGATTTTTGCTCCCGAGGGTCAGGAATCGAACGTCGAGCTGGACAAGCGTATTGAGGATCTGGACCTTTCCGTTCGTTCCTACAACTGCTTGAAGCGCGCGGGCATCCACTCTGTGCGTCAGCTGGTTGAATACTCCGAGAACGATTTGCTGAACATCAGGAACTTTGGTACGAAGTCCATTGAAGAAGTGAAGGATAAGCTCATTTCCATGGACCTCAACTTGAAGCAATAGGAGATATCCATGAGACATTACAAGAAAGGGCGCAAGCTCGGCACCGACTGGAGCCATACCAAGGCAATGAAGCGCAGCTTGGTGAAGTCTCTCTTCCAGAACGATCGCATTAAGACCGTTGAAGAGCGCGCCAAGGAAATCCGCCCCGATGTTGACAAGATCATCACCTGGGCAAAGAAGGGCGACCTTCATTCTCGTCGTCTGGCTATCGCTGCCTTGGGCAACGACAAAGAGCTCGTGCGCGAGATTTTTGAGAAGGTTGAGCAGGGCATGTTCGCCGACCGTCAAGGTGGTTACACCCGCATCATGAAGCTTGGTTACCGCAAGGGCGACAATGCTTCCATGGTTATCATGGAGCTTTGCACCGATCCGGTTGCTAAGAAGGAAGAAAAGACTGCTCCCGCCAAGAAGGCTGCTCCGAAGAAGGTTGTCGAAGAGGCACCTGCAGAGGAAGAGAACGTAGCAGAAGTTGCTGCCGAGCCTGTTGAAGAGGTTGTCGAAGAGATAGCCAAGGAAGTAGTCGAAGAGGAGAAGGCAGAAGCTGCCGAGGAAAAGTAAATCGCTGAGTAAGTGATTCTTTCCAACTCTTTTGAAGTGCTTTTGAAAGGCAGGACGAAGTCCCTTTGGGGGCGGCGTCCTGCCTTTTTGCGTTTTGCGAACAGGTTGTTTGCTTTGCTGCGATGTGGTTTTTGATTGTGCGCGGGCGCAATGGGGTGGTTGCAATCTAGCCGTCTCTCCATGTTCGATATGTGCGCAGATGCGCTTGTTTTCTGATGCAGCGTGCTCATAGAGTAAAATGCATCCCTGTGAACATTACGCTGAAAACATATTACGCAGGAAACTCCGTGATTCATCGCATGGATGTGCGTTTGAAAATCATTCTGCTTGCGCTTGCTACGATAGGTATTTTTTGGGTGAACACGCTTGCGGGAATGCTTGTTTGCTGGACGTTGCTGTTATTTCTGTTGGTGATTTCGCGCGTACCGGCTCATGCTTATTGTGCGTTCTTGCCTGCAGCGCTGGTATTTATGCTGTTTCCCGTGCTGTTCAATGGTTTTTCGTTCGATGTGTACACAACGCAAGATGCGCTGTTCGCGTATTATGGCGTTGCCGACGATTGGCTGGCAGATGCCAATCCCCTTGTGTTGTTGGGCACGTTTGGCGTTGTTCCCGCAGGTCTCGTGCGTGGTGCTGTTTTGGGCCTGCGTATCTTCATCCTGATTTACCTGAGCCTTCTTTTCACGTTTACAACTCCAGCCAATGCGGTGGTCGATGCTATTTCGTGGTTCCTGGCGCCCTTGGTTCGGCTGGGCGTTCCGGTGCGCGATATTTCGCTCGTGTTTTCGCTGGTACTTCGCTTTATTCCCGTGATTGCGCAGGAGTTCAATACCGTTGCAGCTGCTCATCGGAGTAGGGGTGCGCAGTTGGACGATGGACCGTTGTTCAAGCGCATGAGGGCGTGGGGTGGGGTGTTCATCCCTCTTTTCGTGGGCCTGTTTCATCAGGCGGATGTGCTGGGATGCGCTATGGATGCTCGCTGTTATGGCACCCCACGCCCGCATGTTAAAAAGTGACGGGGTCTTTTTCACCTTGTTGTCAAATTACTCCGGCGGCATCAAGTGGTCATCGCAACGGCCTTCGCCAATTCCATGTTGAGCACTTCCGCCGGCGTGTGCCAGCCCAGGGTCTCGCGGGGCGTGCCGTTCATGAGGTCCTGCATCCGCGCCATCTCGTCGTCGGTCACGTCCAGAAAGCTCGTCTCCTTGAGGAAGAACTGCCTGATGAGCCCGTTGGTGTTCTCGTTGGTGCCCCTCTGCCAGGGGCTGCGGGGGTCGCAGAAGTACACCTTGGCCCCGGTCTCCAGCGTGAAGCGGGCGGCGTCGGCCATCTCGACGCCCTGTGAAGATTCACCAAGCCGTTCTTCACGTCGTTGGCGGGGATAGGGGAGTTCGACCTCGACGAGGGGATTCCTATTGAACGTCGAACTCGCTATAGCCTCCGTTCGCGCAAGTTTTCCACAAGCGCTTCTTGTCACATTCTCTCTTTTGTCATGGAGACCACGGTTTCAACGATGCTGGAGCGGTTGGAGCGCTTCCATACCGCGATGAGGTCAATTAAGATTTCTCCCTCAAGGGATCCTATGGGCAGTACGTCAAACGATTCTCGATCGAGATCCTTCGCGAAGTCCTCCATAAGGAAGCACCCGCACCCCTTTGTCGTCATCTCGAAATCGCGCAGCTCCGGATCAAGAAAAGTGCCAAAGATGGAAGATTTGATGCCCACTTCGCCAAGCCGCACCTTGAGCCAAGCCGCATACTTGCCCGTCTCTGTCGAAGCGGGCACCAAAACTGGACACGCGTTGGCATCGTCCGTCCTGACAAACCCCTCCTCCACGGCAGTGGCGGGCAAAAGCCCCTTCGGCGCAGCAAGCACCACCCGTTCGGTGCCGAGATACTCCACATTGCGCGTCTCCCTCGCGGTATCATCCACATCGACGGTGAACGCCACGTCGATCTCGTTTTCGGCAAGGGCTCGCATGATCTCTACATAACCACCCGATCGAAGGGATATCTGCGCGTCGGGCGCCTGGCGCTTCAGGGCCTTTGCCGTATCCTTCGCTGCGGTGGCGAAAGAGTGGCGTAAGAACCCTACGCGAACGCTTTCGGCGCGGCCGTCTTTCTTCGCCTGAATGTCCTCGACCATGCGGCGGTATTGTCCTATGACCGCTGGGGCGTCACGCAGAAGTGCCTCCCCGCATCTGGTGAGTCTCATGCGCCCATCGCTGCGTTCAATGAGCATCGCCCCGAGTTCTTTTTCCAGGTTCTGGATATGCGTGCTCAGCACAGGTTGGCTGATGAAAAGCTCCTTTGCGGCTTTCGTGTAGTTCATGGTCTCGCAAAGTACGAGGAACTCGCTTAAATATTCGATTTTCATGCATCCCCCTGTCCGCACTTCCCTCAACAGCGCCCCTTTGGGGCAGATGTTATCCCCATCTATAAGATTTTTCAATAGCTCATTCGTATCGCGTATTTCACAAACGGTGCTTTCTGGTCCATAATCCTAGACGTGGAAACGGAAGCTCCCCCTAAAAGTTTCGTTGGCCACGTTGGGCGCTCGCGCCCGGAAAAGAGCTGAAATGTGTTTCAGGCCTGCTGACATCCAACTTAAAAGGAAATGCAAGGAATGCGGCGCGGAGGCGGAGTCCGAAGATGCCGTCTGCCCCGAATGCAGGGCAGAGCTGCCGAAGGGTCCCAAGATGCCAGGTGCCGCAGGAACACCTGGCGCCCCGAAAGCGCCCGGCGCCCCAGGAGCGCCGAATCCCCCGGCGGCTCCAGGAATGCCGAGGTAGATCCCCTATATCCGCGAACGCATCTCTAGCGCTCACGCAGAGCGGAAGGCCGTCCATGCAGGTATAGAAGCATGGACGGCCTTCCGCTTGTTGTTTGAAAGAGAGCGAAGCGCAGCTCCAGCAGCCCTATAAGATTTTCGCATAGCTCATGCGATAACCCTCGTGAACCACCCCTTGCTTCTGGCTCATAATCTATCGCAGGGGGAGCTCCTCGAACTTCCATGAAAAGGTTCCGGCGCCAAGCCGGCACGGAAGAACAGTTGCATTGAGAGGAGAGCGTTATGGCACAGCCATGGAAGCAAACACTTGAAGACGGCACCGAAGTCTATCGCACCTGTGCATGGTCCGCACCGGGTTGCCATCCAACAACATGCGGTCTTCGCGTGTACGTCAAGGACGGCAAGCTCGTGAAGGTCGATGGAGATCCGGAGCATCCGATTAACAAAGGTCGTCTCTGCGTCCGCTGCCTGTCCATGAAGGACTACATCTATCATCCCGACCGCATCATCTACCCCATGAAGCGCGACCGCGCCGATCGCGGCAAGGCCGATGCTTGGGAGCAGTGCACCTGGGACGAGGCCTACGACATCATCGAGGAGAATTGGCGCAAGATCACGGCCGTCTACGGTGAGGAGAC
>CAKUDT010000062.1 GCA_934645125.1 uncultured Eggerthellaceae bacterium | reverse complement strand
GATGTTCGACGACAAGATCGAAGTTGTTTCGCCTGGCGGCCTTCCGGTCGGGCTTTCAGAACGGGAATACCTCGAAGGTCAAGTCTCCGTTTTGCGTAATCCCATTTTGGGCAATGTGTTCTTCAGGCTTGGCATTATCGAGCGATTTGGAACAGGCGTACTGCGCATCAAAGATTGTTACCGCGGAAGCGCCGTGCAGCCTTCGTTTGAGATTTTTGAAAACTCGATAAAAGTAACGTTGCCTCTGTGGCAAGATGTTACTGCTTTGCAGGAAGATGAAGCAATTGTGCATCGCATTATTGAAGGACGTACGCTTCCCATCAGCGAAATCTCTGCAATGTCGGGTTTTGGCAAGTCAAAGACGCACGGCATCTTAAAGAGTTTAGTCGAGAAGGGGTATGCTGAAATCGTAGGGTCAGGCCGAGGTACGAAATACAAGGCCTGAGCCATGCGTTGCCCCTGGCTCGATTGGCCTTGCGCAGTGGCTTTTTGCTTTACGTCTAGTGGACTTTGCCGTGCGGCTCTCTGCGTGGACCCCGCGCAACAGCCGCCTGCGTGTCTTCACTAACTTTCCATCCGTGAGGAAGAAAACGTGGGGTAGGGGTGCCTCAAACCGTGCTATACTAATTCGGCTTGCGTAGACAGAGGCGCAAGCGCATAGTTTTTGGCCCCCGAGACATGTTGTTGCTGCGCGCGACTTCCCACGGCCCAATGACTTTCGGTGACGTTCGCCTTCCCGAAAGGCAAACGTTTAGCGGTAGTCCGTGAGTCTGCAGATGCCCGCAAAGCAAAGCGAACATGGTACATGTAAGCAAACAATCATGACGACGGGTCCCTACTTTTTTGAAAGGGGTCCCATGACCGAGATTAAGAACACGTCTGTCATTGACTTCGAAGACATCTCCGATGATCAGATGAACGCAATGATCGACGGCTCCCTGACCAACTTCGACGAAGGCGATCTGGTACAGGGCGAAATCGTCAAACTGGAGCATGATGAGGTTCTGGTTGACATCGGCTTTAAGAGCGAGGGTGTTATCCCTGTTCGCGAGCTGTCCATCCGCAAGGACATCGACCCGGCTGACGTAGTAAGCCTGGGCGACAAGATTGAGGCTTTGGTTCTTCAGAAGGAAGACAAGGACGGTCGTCTGATTCTTTCCAAGCGTCGTGCTGAGTACGAGCGTGCTTGGAACAACATTGAAGAGAAGCACAAGAACGGCGAAACCGTTGTGGGCGAGGTTATCGAAGTCGTCAAGGGCGGCTTGATTCTGGACATCGGCCTGCGTGGCTTCCTGCCTGCGTCTTTGGTTGACCTGCGCCGCGTGAAGGACCTGGATATGTACCTGGGTACCGAGCTCGAGGCTCGCGTCATCGAGATGGATCGCAACCGCAACAACGTGGTGCTTTCTCGCCGCGTGCTGCTGGAGGAAGGCCGCAAGAACGAGCGCGCCGAAATCCTGGAGAAGCTCACCAAGGGTATGCGCCTGCACGGCACCGTTTCCTCTATCGTTGACTTTGGCGCCTTCGTTGACCTGGGCGGCATCGACGGTCTGGTTCACATCTCCGAGCTTTCTTGGAACCACGTCAACCATCCTTCCGAGGTTGTCAAGGTTGGCCAGGAAGTCGAAGTCGAGGTTCTGGACGTTGACCTGTCCCGCGAGCGCATCTCTTTGGGCCTGAAGCAGACCACCGAGGATCCGTGGGTGAAGCTCGTCGAGCAGTTCCCCGTTGGCTCCATCGCTGATGGCACGGTTACCAAGATCGTTCCGTTCGGTGCTTTCATCGCCTTGGGCGCTGGCATCGAGGGTCTGGTGCACATCTCCGAGATGGCTGGCCGTCACATCGAAACCCCTGCTCAGGTTTGCAAAGTGGGCGACACCGTTAAGGTGAAGATCATGGAAGTCAACCCCGAGCGTCGTCGCATCTCCCTGTCCATGAAGGCTGCTGCCGAGGAACTGGGCATCGAGATTGCTATCGATGAGACCGTTCAGGTTGAAGAGCGTCCGGCTCGCAAGCCGAAGCGCGATAAGAAGGAAGCCGAAGCCGAAGCCGTAGAGGCTGCTGAAGAAGCTCCTGCTGCTGAAGCCGAGGAAGTTGCTGCTGAATAAGCGATGCTTACCGCCGCTTTTAGAGTTGCATTCAAGGGGGAACCGTTCGTTGTCGAGCGGTTCCCTTTTTCGTTTTCGGTATCTTCCGGTGTTAAAAAGTGACGGGGTCTTTTTCACCTTTTTCAAACCTGACGCGCCGGATGTTAAAAAGTCCCCGTCCCTTTTTCACGTTTTTCACGTTTCAATGCCGTTGTTCTTGCATTTTGCGGGGTGCTCGTATGGCGTGCACTGTGCAGTGCGGGGAATGGGGTAAAATTAGGGCTTGAAACACATACGCGGCGATGCAGACAAAAGGCAGTACGAGCTTTATGAAAAACATTCTGATTATCGGCGGCATGGGAGCGGGGAAGTCAAGCGCCACCCGCGCGCTGGCAAGCCAGGGCCTTCTCGTTGTTGATTTAGACCAGCTGGGACATGTTGTTTTGACCTGGGATTTTGTAAAGAAGGAGTTGCGAGACGCGTACGGTGCAGGAGTATTTACCGCTGAAGGCGATGTTGATCGCGCTGCGCTGGCGGCTGCAGCCTTTGCCACGAATAAAGGCACGGAAACGCTCAATCGCATCACGCAACCGCGTATTGACCAGGCGTTGCATAACGAACTGGCGCGGCTTGCTGCCGAAGGGCACGCTGCTGCCGTTATTGAGTCGTCATCTTTCACGGGACAAGCGCCGCTTGTCGCGCTTGCCGATTGCATTGTTGTTGTGACGGCTCCTGAGGAGCTGCGCGTTGCGCGCGCCGTTGCCGCTGGTTGGCGCGAGTCCGATGTGCGTGCTCGCATGGCGCGTCAGCTTACCGATGAAGAGCGTCTTCGATACGCTACCGTGGCGTTTGTGAACAATGGAACGCCCGAACAGCTCTATGACCAGGTAGTTTCATGGTGGAATGCGGAAAAGGAGCAATTGTCATGAGTGATTCTCAAGACATAAAGGAAATGGAAGGCAAACTACCACTCGCGCGTTTGGCCAGCGCCCCCTTCCAGGTGGTTTCTCCTTACGAGCCGTCGGGCGATCAGCCCCAAGCCATCGAAAAACTTGCCGCGAATGTGAAAGCGGGTTTGCGCTATCAAACGCTTTTGGGCGTAACGGGCTCGGGCAAAACGTTCACCATGGCAAAAACCATCGAGGCCGTGCAAAAGCCTACGCTCATCTTGGCGCCCAATAAAACGCTCGCAGCGCAGCTGGCTGCCGAGCTCAAGGATTTTTTCCCCCACAACGCCGTGGTCTATTTCGTGAGCTATTACGATTATTACCAGCCCGAGGCGTACGTGCCGGCATCGGATACGTTCATCGAGAAAGACTCGTCCATCAACGAAGAAGTGGAGAAATTGCGCCACGCCGCAACAAGCGCGCTGCTTTCCCGCCGCGACATTATTGTGGTGGCAAGTGTCTCGTGCATTTACGGTATTGGCAGTCCGGCAGATTACGCCGGTATGGCCGTATTCCTCGATAAACAGAAGGAAATGGACCGTGAACAGGTTATATATAGCCTGATAGACATCCAGTACGACCGCAACGATTACGAGCTTAAGCGCGGTACGTTCCGCGTGCGCGGTGATGCTCTGGACGTATTTCCTCCGTATGCGGATAACCCCATTCGCGTTGAGTTCTGGGGCGATGAGATTGAGTCTATCACTGAAGTCGATAACGTAACAGGCGAAGAGCTGAACACGTACGAGGCGCTTCCCATTTGGCCGGCGTCCCATTACGTCACGGCGCGTCCGAAGCTCGATCGCGCGTTGAAGACCATCCAAGAAGAACTGCGCGACCGCTTGCAGCAGTTCAACGACGAAGGCAAGCTGTTGGAAGCGCAGCGCCTGGAAATGCGCGTGAATTACGACCTGGAAATGCTGGAAACGCTGGGCTTTTGCTCGGGTATCGAGAACTACTCGCGCCATCTGGACGGCCGCGAGCCGGGTGAGCCGCCGTACACGCTTATCGATTACTTCCCCAAGGACTTCTTGTGCATCATCGACGAGAGCCATGTAACGGTGCCGCAAGTGCGCGGCATGCATGAAGGCGACCGGTCGCGCAAAGTCACGCTGGCCGAGCACGGTTTTCGCCTGCCTAGCTGCCTGGACAACCGTCCGCTGCGTTTTGACGAGTTCGAGCAGCGCATTCCCCAGTTCATTTACGTTTCTGCCACGCCGGGCGATTACGAGCTGCGCGTGAGCCAGGCGCAAGTGGAGCAAATCATTCGTCCCACGGGCCTGCTTGACCCCGAGATTGTGGTGCGTCCCACGCGCTCGCAGATTGATGACATCATCGATGAAGCGCGCATTGCTGCCGAGAAAAATGAGCGCGTGCTCATAACCACGCTTACGAAGAAGATGGCGGAAGATTTGACCGACCACTTGCTTGACCAGGGAATACGTGCACGCTACATGCACTCGGACATCGCCACGCTCGAGCGCGTGGAAATCCTGCGTGACTTGAGACGCGGCGAATTCGACGTTTTGGTGGGCATTAACTTGCTGCGTGAAGGTCTGGACCTGCCCGAAGTGTCGCTTGTGGCCATCCTCGATGCCGATAAAGAGGGCTTCCTGCGCAATCATCGCTCGCTCATCCAAACCATCGGACGTGCCGCGCGCAACGTTTCCGGCCGCGTGATCATGTACGCGGACAAGCGCACTGATTCCATGAACCTTGCCATTGAGGAAACGGCGCGTCGCCGCCAGATTCAGATGGCGTACAATCAGGAACATGGCATTCAGCCGCAGACCATTCGCAAGGCCATCAACGACATCATGTCGTACGTGACCGATGAGGCGGGTTCGCGTTCGGCCGATGAAGTGAATGCCGAGCTGGCAGAGTTTTCGCGCGATCAGATTATGCGCATGATTTCGTCGCTGGAAGAAGAGATGGCGGCGGCATCGGCAAGTATGGACTTCGAGGAAGCGGCGCGCCTTCGTGACCAGGTGGTTCGCTTGCGTTCGCAAGTGGAAGGCGAAAGTGAAGAGGACGTGCTGGCGAAGTTGAAGAAGAATGCTCGCAAGGGAAGCGCGTTCGGCAATCGCAAGAATGCGGCGTATGGCGGCGCGCGGCGCTCGTAGCGCTAAAAGGTGGGGTAATTTGTCAACAAGGGATGTTGGTTTGAATGAGTAAGGTGGGGCAATGCTTGAGGTAAGCAATGTTTCCGTTCCCTTGGATGGGGCGCTTCCGCAGGACAAACGCGTGTTGTTCCAAGCGGTGGCGGATAAGCTGAAGGTGCCGCCAGAATGCATCGATACAGTGCGCATCTTGAAGAAAAGCGTGGACGCGCGTAAGAAAAGCGCAGTTCATTTCGTTATGACGCTGGCAGTCGCGCTTACTACGGAAAGCCAGGAAATGGCACTTATCTATCAGGCAAACGTTAAAACGGATTCCGCGATTGTTATCAACGAGCGCCGTGGTCCTGCATCCCTGTTCGACATGCGCGCAGGAAGCGATGTGAAAGCGAGCGTTCCCGTTTCGAAATTTGTTGTTCCCAGCCTGCCGGAATCGCTGCTTCCGCAGGATTATAAGCGCCCCGTGGTGGTGGGCTCGGGTCCGGCGGGTCTGTTCGCGGCACTCTATTTGTCGCGCGCGGGTTTGCGTCCGTTGCTGGTAGAGCGCGGAGCAAGCGTGGATGAGCGTGTTGCTCTAGTGGAACACTTTGAGAAAACGGGAGAGCTCAACGCTTCGACAAACATCCAATTCGGCGAAGGCGGTGCTGGCACATTTTCTGATGGCAAGTTGACCACGAATACGAAAAATCCGCTTACGAAAACGGTTTTGGAGTGGTTCGCCCAGGCAGGAGCGCCGGAAGAGATTCTAGTTGATGCGAAGCCTCATATTGGCACCGATAAGCTGCGTGCTGTGGTGAAAACGCTGCGCGAGCAGATTATCCAGCACGGCGGCGAAGTTCGATTCAATTGCCAGTTAGTTGACCTGGAGTTTTGCGATAACGAGCTTACAGGTGTCGTGCTGGAAGACACGGCGTGCGGCACGCGCCAAAGCATTTCCGCTTCGGCTGTTATCTTGGCATGCGGTCATTCCGCGCGCGACACGTTTGCGCTGCTGCAGGAAAAAGGCCTGTTCATGGAACGTAAGCCATTCTCCGTGGGCGTGCGCATCGAGCATCCGCAACGCATGATCGACCAGGCGCAATACGGTGATTTCGCGAATCATCCCGCATTGGGTGCCGCTGACTACAAGCTGTCGGCGCATCTGCCGAACGGGCGTGGCGTGTATACGTTTTGCATGTGCCCGGGCGGTCAGGTAGTGGCGGCCGCCAGCGAAGAGGGCGGCGTGGTGGTCAACGGCATGAGCGTGCACGCGCGCGATGGCGAAAACGCGAACAGTGCTGTACTGGTGAGCGTTGAGCCTGCCGATTTCCCGGGAACAGACCCTCTGGCGGGCGTGGCGTTCCAGCGCGAGTTGGAGCAAGCCGCTTACCAGCTGGCGCAGGAAAACGGGGGAGCACCGTATGCCGCGCCTGCTCAGAAAGTGGGCGATTTCCTGCGTACATCGCAGACAAAGAAGTCAAAGAAAGCTCACGCGCGCAAAGGCGGGCATGTGTCGTGCGCACCGGTAACGCCCACGTACGCGCGCGGCGTTGCGTGGAGCGATTTGCACGAATGCCTGCCCGATTTTGTAGCGCAGTCCCTTGAACAGGCACTTCCCCAATTTGACCGTCGAATCAAAGGTTTCGCCAGCGACAACGCCGTTATGACTGCCGTGGAAACGCGCAGCTCAAGCCCTGTTCGCTTGGTGCGCGATGGCGAATCGCTTCAGGCGTTTTTCAATGACGGCAGCGTTGCCGCAGCAGGCGTGTATCCTTGCGGCGAAGGGGCCGGCTATGCGGGTGGCATCATGAGCGCGGCGGTTGATGGCATTCGCGTGGCGGAAGCGGTTGCGCGCGATTTGAGTCCCATTGACCTGCAGGCATATGCGCGCGATGTGAGCACGCCGGGGGTAACGGTCGCTCCTTGCCAAGGACGCAGCAGCAAGGGGGCTCGCTTCGCCGAATCGCGGAAAACGGACGGCGAAACATCTTCGGACGACTCCGATCCCGGTGGTGCCACTGACAGTGTTTCCGCTGGTACGTGGAATGTTGCTAAGGGCGCGCCGGCGGTGGGTGCGGGCACGAGTTTAGCGGTTGCGGCAGCGAGCGCGCCAGATGTGGTGGATGCGCAGGCAGCTGACGCGGCGGTGGACGACACGACTGCTGCGAGCGCTCCCGTTATCGAAAAAACGTACACTGACAAGACGGGCGCGCGCTTTGTATACCGCGAGCTTGCCGATGGCACGCTGCGCATGATGAGCTGTGAAAACGCTACTGACCAGGTGATATGCGATGCATATGTCGAAGGACAACTTGTATCCGAAATAGATTCGCGTGCGTTTTTGAACATCGGGCGCCTGCATACGTTGGTGTTTCCGGCAGGTGTTCGTCGCGCTCAAGCGGGGCTTTTGCGGCGGCTTCCCAGCATTGAGACGCTCGTTTTGCCCGAT
>CAKUDT010000061.1 GCA_934645125.1 uncultured Eggerthellaceae bacterium | reverse complement strand
CCGATCCGGTTTCTATTGAAGTCGAATAACTGAGCGGCTAAATGCTCTTATGCGGACGGGCCCAGCGGTCCGTCCGTTTTTATATGGAATGCTTATAAAAGCAAAGGCTATGACGTACAATGGACTAGCCAAGCATTGGTGATGATTCTTGAAAGGAGAATCGTATGGCTGAGATGAAAGAAGTATGGGTTGACTACGTTCCCAAGGGTTACGAGGACAAAATTCCTGGCCACAAGACGTATGTGCAGATCTATGGCGAATGCGCGCCGGGAAAGAAGCCGCTTTTGGTTTTGCATGGTGGCCCGGGCGATACGCATAACTACCTGCTTGACTTGGCTAAGATTGCCGACAAGTATGATCGCCAGGTCATTTTCTATGACCAAATTGGCTGCGGTAAGTCTATGACCGAAGACATGGGCGAAGACTTCTACAATTACGATCTGTGGGTGAACGAGTACTACACTGTTATCGATGCGCTGGGCTTGGACGATTTCCATTTGTTCGGCAACTCGTGGGGCGGTATGCTGGGCATGCTGTGCATGATGAAGGATGATCGTGGAGTGAATTCGTTTGTCATTAACTCTTCTCCTGTTCTGATTCAGTCTTGGCTGGATGCCGCAAATCACCTGATTACGTTCCTGCCACTGGAAATGCAGCTGGCACTGAAGGAAGCCGAAGAGACGGGCAATTACGATACCGTCCAGGCGAAGGCCGCTTACGATGAGTATTACAAGCGTCACGTGTGCGGCATGTATGAGAAGGATTATCCGCAGCATCTGATTGATGCGTTCAGCCAGGTTGGCGAATGCTACATGATTATGCAGGGTGCATCTGAGTTCGTGGTAACCGGCAAGATGCGCGACTGGGATATTCGCGAAGGCGTGAAGAACATCAAGGTTCCCTGCATGGCGCTTTCCGGCACCGATGACGAGGGTTCGCCATGGGTTATCAAAGAGGGCGTTGATTTGATTCCGAACTGCGAATGGACGCTGATTCAGGGTGCGCCGCATATCTGCTCGGTTACGCATCCCGATGAGACGTGTGCCGCGGTGGAGAACTTCATCTCCCGTTTTGATTAATGTTGCATGACGCGCATTGATGCGCATCAAAGGAGAAGCAATGATTGAACTGAGCGACGACAAGGTGTTTTACGCTTTCGACAAGGAGGCGCAGCCTGCCTTGTGCGTTTCTTCGGGTGAGACGGTGCGTATTCGCACGAAGGATTGCTTTGGCAATCAGCTGCAGAGCTCAAACGATACCATCGATAATATTGATTGGGATGCTATCAACCCTGCAACGGGCCCGATTTACGTAGAAGGTTCTGTTGCGGGCGGCGCATTGAAGGTCAAGATTGAGAACATTGAATTCGATGCGCAGTCGGTAGTTTGCACGGGCGAAGACGAAGGCGTTTGCGGCGACCGCTTCGATAAATGGAGCCTGGCGGTTTGCCCGGTAACCGATGAAGGCGTGGTGTGGAGCGATAAGCTTACCCTGCCTTTGCGTCCCATGATTGGCGTTATCGGCGTCGCTCCTGCGGGAGAGGCTGTTAACTGCGGTACGCCGGGAAGTCATGGTGGCAATATGGATAACACCGCTATCACAACGGGTGCAACGCTGTATTTCCCTGTTTCTGCAGATGGCGCGCTTTTTGGTTGCGGCGATATGCATGCTGCTATGGGTGATGGCGAAATTGGCGTCGCGGGCGCTGAAGCTGCGGGATACGCAACGGTTACTCTGACCGCACTGCCCGACTTGAAAATCAAGAACCCCATTATGGAAAACGATACGCATTTCATTACCATTGCATCGGCGGAAACGCTTGATGAAGCGGTTGACACTGCGGTCCACGACATGTTGGATATCCTGCATGAGCGCACTGGCGTGGACGAGGATCAGCTGACCATGCTGTTCTCGCTGGCGGGTGACGTGCGCATTTGCCAAGTGGTTGATCCTGAAAAGACTGTGCGCTTCGAAATGCCGAAGTACGTTATCGAAAGGCTCTAGGCGGTTTTGACGCCTGCGCTGTAAGGTTTCGCGCCTAGGTTCTTCGGTATCAAATGCTACAAAAAGGTGGCTGGGAAGAAGATTCCCGGCCACCTTTTTCATGGGTAGGTATGAAGGCAATCGCGAAAGCGAAGGGAAAGCGAAGTCGAAGGCGGAGGCAACAAAAAGCGAAAGGTGAAAAAGACCCCGTCACTTTTTAACATTAGAGCTGCGCAATCGCGTTTACCAGGGCATCGATTTCTTCATCGGTATTTGCCCATGACGTGCAGAAACGGCAAACGTTTTGATCAGGACCTTCTGCATGATCGAACATAAACACGAAGTCTTGTTCAAGCGCGCGCATGTGGGCATCGGTCAAGATAAAGAACTGCTGATTCGTGGGAGATTCGACAAACTGCGCAATGCCTTTTTCTGCAAATGCATCACGAATACGAAGAGCCTGGTCAATTGCCTGTTCGGTAATCTTGAAATACAGGTCGTCTTCGAAAAGCGTGGCGAACTGAATGCCAAGAAGCCAGCCTTTTGCCAACATAGCGCCGTTTTGTTTCATAGCGCTGCGATAATTGCTCTGCAGCACCGGGTTCGTGATAACGATCGCTTCGCCGAACAAGGCACCGCATTTCGTGCCACCAATGGTGAACATATCGGCGACATGCGCAATATCGGCCAAGCTCAGGCTGCCTTTCGTTGCTGCCAAGGCGTAGCCCAGGCGCGCGCCATCAAGGAAAAGATACAAGTTGTGCCTCTTGCAAACGTCGTGAATGGCGAACAGCTCTTCCTTGGAATAAAGTGTTCCCAGCTCCGTGGACTGCGAAATGTATACCATGCGCGGCGTTACCATGTGCTCAGAAATGTCGCTTTCCTCGTAAAGCGTGGCCGCTTCGTCAATTTGGGCAGCAGTGATTTTTCCGTTTTCGTTTGGAAGTGGAAGACACTTGTGGCCGATGTGCTCCACAGCACCCGTTTCGTGAACGTTGATGTGACCGGTATCGGCGCATATTACGCCTTCCCAAGGACGCAGCATGAAATCGATGCCAACATAGTTTGCTTGAGTTCCGCCTACCACAAAGTGAACCTGTGCGTTATCGCAGTTCAAATGCTGCTTTATCAGCGTAGACGCGCGTTCGCACCACGTGTCCAGCCCGTAGCCATCGTAGCTTTCGCTCCAGCTTTGTTCCAGCGCCTTCAGAATAGCGGGGTGGCAGGAGCGGTTGTAATCGTTGTTGAATCGAATCATAAGGTCCTTCTCTTCTTCGATCTTCGTTTGTCCCTTCGTCAGTATAGCTATTTGCGCGTGGTGGGCTGCAGGCGATAAGCAGATGGCTGCAAAACTGCAAAACGGAGCGTTCGGTAAGATTCGCGCGAATGTTCTGCAATGCATTTCATCGGTGCATTTCAATACCGTGCTTGAATGCGGAGCTGCGTGTGTGTTTGCTTCGGTATTTGCGTTTGAGGCAAAACACAATGTCTGTGTCGCCTTTGTAAAAACTCTGTCTACCTGCACAAATGGTGGTATCATAAACGTTTGTCTTTAGATACAGGTTAAACGTTTATATGGAGCATAGAGTGAAACAAGAAAATATTCGTAACGTGGCAATTATCGCGCATGTTGACCACGGCAAAACTACGCTGGTTGACCAGCTGCTGAAGGCCGCCCACGTATTCCGCGCAAATCAGCAGGTGGAAGACCGCGTGCTGGACAGCAACGATCAGGAACGCGAGCGCGGCATCACGATTCTTTCGAAGAACATTTCCATTAATTACAAGGGCGTAAAGATTAACGTCATCGACACGCCGGGCCATGCTGACTTCGGTGGCGAGGTTGAGCGCGTTTTGAACATGGCCGACGGCGCTCTGCTGATTGTTGACGCTTATGAAGGCCCCAAACCGCAGACGCGTTTCGTGCTGAGCCATGCGCTGGCGAACAATTTGCGCATTGTGGTGGTGGTGAACAAGATCGACCGCCCCAACGCCGACCCCGATGCCGCTATTGACAAGGTGTTCGAGCTCATGATGGAGCTGGGCGCTACCGATGAACAGCTGGACTTCCCCGTGATTTATGCATCCGCCGTGAACGGTTATTCTCGCTACGATTACAACGACGGCAACATGGATATGATTCCGCTGCTGGATACCATTCTGAAAGAGATTCCGTGCCCCGATGTTGACCTTGAGGGTCCGGTGGCTTTGCAGATCTGCACGGTTGATCACAGCAGCTACGAAGGCCGCATTGGCGTTGGCCGTTTGCATAGCGGCATCTTGCATGAAAAAGAGCAGGTTCTGGTTGTAAAGAACGATGGCTTGAGCAGCTACAACGCAACCATTCGCAAGGTTCACGTTTTTGAGAACCTGGGCAAAACGGAAGTTCTTCAAGCAGAAGCGGGCGACATTGTTGCCGTTATCGGCATTGAAGATGCTGACATTGGCGACATCATCACCGACCGTGAAAACCCCGTTAAGCTTGCGCCGATTTCTGTGGAAGAACCCACGATGTCCATTGTGTTCGAGGCTTCTACCAGCCCCTTGGTTGGTCGCGAAGGCGAAATTGTGGGCGCGCGCCAGTTGAACGAGCGTCTGATGCGCGAAAAGGAAAGCAACATTTCCATGCGCATTACGCCGCTGGACGAAGGTTCGGGCGTTGAAGTTGCGGGCCGTGGCGTTTTACATCTGTCCGTTCTGATGGAAACCATGCGCCGCGAAGGCTTTGAATTCCAGGTTGGTCGTCCGCAGGTTGTCTATAAGGCGGCAGCAGACGGAACGAAACTTGAGCCTATCGAAGAAGCAACGGTGGATGTTCCCAACGATTACGCTGGTAAGGCCATTGAAGTTATGGGCAACGCGGGCGGTATCATGGAGGATATGTCTTCCGACGATGCCATGACGCACCTTACGTTCAAGATTCCTTCCCGTGGCACCATGGGTCTGAAAACGCGCATCTTGAATGCAACGCACGGTGAAGCTCAGCTGTTCCACCACTTCTTCGAGTACGGCCCCTACACCGGCGAAATGCCTGGTCGCAAGAATGGCTCCATGATTTCCATGAGCACGGGCAAGGCAGTTGCTTACGCTCTGGATACGCTGCAGCAGCGTGGCCGCATGTTCGTGGCGCCGGGCGATCCTTGCTACGAAGGCATGCTGGTGGGTGAGAATGCGCACGAGTCGGACATGGTGGTAAACGTGGAGAAAGCGAAGCAGTTGGGCAACCAGCGTTCTTCGACCGCTGACAAGGCTATCCAGCTTACGCCGCCGATTGTGTTCACGCTGGAAGAAGCGCTTGAGTACATTCAAGACGATGAGCTGGTGGAAGTCACGCCGAAGAGCATTCGCATGCGCAAGCGCTTGCTGTCTGCGGTTGATCGCAAGAAGCAGGCAAACGGCAAGTTGCAGTAAAAGCATATCTGCTGGTTGGGGTGTAGTTTTTGTTCGCCTTCGAGCGGTCATTGCGATACAGTATGTGAGACGGCTGCGTTTCCGTTGTATCGTGAACGCTGCGAGCTAAAGAAGTAAGGCAAAACGGGATGGTACCGAAAGGTGTTGTCCCGTTTTTCGTTGCCCCTTCCCGTGTTGTTTCGCTGTTGTCGCTCGCGGCTTGGACGCCGCCCCGGTTTCTTTGCCTGTCTTTTCCGATATCGCTTCGCTTGCTTATGCTTTTATCTGCTCCTGCTGCAGGTCCCTTCGTTACGATTGGCTATTCTTAGTTTTGTATGGTCAAATCGTGTATGTTCCGCGCGCGCGTAAAAAGAGTGCAAAAATGAGAAATTAGCTGTAAGCCTGCTCTTAGTCAACAGAACAGGTAGGAATAACGCGAAAGGGAATTATGAAACTTAAAGCTTTTGCGGCGGCAGCTTGCACGGTGGCGCTTTCTGCGTCGCTTTTGTGCGGCTTAACTGCCTGCAGCGGCGAATCGGTCGCGGCAACGGTTGGAACGAAGAAGATTTCGGAACAAACTATTACGGATTACATCACGAATTACCGCACGTCACAAGGGCTTGATGACGACAGCAATTTCGCTATGGTTCTGTCCATGTACGGCATGACGCCCGAATCGTTCCGCGAGAACATCATTGATATGTTTGTAAACCGCGAGCTTGTCTTGCTTGCTGCTCAAGAAAAGGGTATGTCGATTGATTCTGCGACCATTGATGAGTACGTTAATCAGATGAAATCGAACTACAGCGATGACACCGCCTGGCAGACTGCTTTGACGAATGCTGGTCTGACCGAGGAAAAATATCGCGAAAACATTGAGTATGCGCTTCTGAATAAGCAGCTTTCGGAGAGTTTTGCTGTTTCCGATGACCCTACTGATGAGCAGGTTTTTGCCGTTGCGCAGGATAATCTGAAGTACTTCGAGAAAGCAAAGCGTTCTTCGCATATTCTGTTTGACGCAAGCGATGAGGAAACCGCGAAGGAAGTGCTTGAGAAGATCAACAACGGCACGTTAGATTTCGCAGATGCGGCTTCTCAATATTCGAAAGATACTTCATCTGCTGCTAACGGCGGCGATGTAGGTTGGGATTTGCTGACCAGCTTTGTTTCCGAGTACCAGACCGCGCTTGACGGTTTGGAGTTGGGCCAGGTAAGCGAGCTGGTTAAGAGCCAGTTTGGATATCACATTATCAAGTGCACGGAAGTCATGCCCGCTGCTGACAGCGTGAAGTCGCTGTCGGATTTGCCCGAGGCGTTCCAGACGTACTTCAAGCAGCTGGCAACCACCACCAGCTCTTCTTCCACGTCCACTTCGACTGCGTTCTCTGTTTGGCTGAATGGTTACCGCACCACCGTTGACGTGAAGATCAACGACATGCCGAAGGGCCTGCCGTACGATGTTGATATGACTGCTGCTACTACGAAGTCATCTTCGGCTTCGAGCGACTCTTCCGCAACGGATACGAGCGCAAGTACCGATGCAGCAAGCGAAGAAGCCGGTGATTCCGCGGCTTCTGATACTTCCGAGAAGTAAAAACGTCTGATTTTGATATTTTTAGAGCCGCAAGCAAAAAAAATGTTTGCGGCTCTTCGCTTTCTGAGTTATACTCTTTCCTCGCTACGATGCAAATAGCATTGTGCGATATTTGGCGAACGGAGAGATGTCCGAGCTGGCCGAAGGAGCACGATTGGAAATCGTGTATGCGCCAAAAGCGTATCTGGGGTTCGAATCCCCATCTCTCCGCCATTTGTTTACTCCGTCCCCCAAGTTTACGGGGGATTTTTTATAGGCGCGCATCTGCCTGCGTTTGCGAATGGTGCACCTAATTGAATATGGAGGGATGGCAGAGTGGTTGAATGCGGCGGTCTCGAAAACCGTTTTACCTGTAATCCAGGTAACGAGGGTTCGAATCCCTCTTCCTCCGCCAGGTGATCAAAGGTCGTTCTAACGAACGACCTTTTTTGCTGCCGCTGCGCGCAGGCTAGGTGGGCATCTAGGCGCTTGCCGCTTCGCTCGTCGGGCTCTGCGCGTATGGACATACGCTTGGCCCTCCGCCGCACCTATCTGCTCCGCCAATCCCGCGCTCGCTGTCTTTCCATGGGCGACCTGTGGTCTTTGCTTTGGGGAAGAGGGATTCGAACCGATGAGGTGGAATTCCGTTAAGAAAACGTGCCAGTGGCACGTTTTTAGGAATTCGCCCGACCGAG
>CAKUDT010000060.1 GCA_934645125.1 uncultured Eggerthellaceae bacterium | reverse complement strand
GCGTTGACCTGCGCAGCGCGCCTGCTCCGTAAAACCGCGCGGCTTCCGATTTGAACAGGTAGTCGCAGTTCACGCAGGTAGCAACCACGCAGTAAGCCAGCGTGAAGAACGCCGAAAACGTTAGGAATAAGGGAAGGTAGCTTGAAAGGCTGTTCGTTGGGTCCAGGCTGTGCACGTAAACGATGTAGCGCATGCGAGAAATGGTGGGCACGAGCGTGAGGAGCCACCCCAAAAGGTACAGAGCGCTCACGTACCAATTCCGCTTGAACAGCTCTTTTGCCAAAGTGAAATTACAAAACGATATTCTTGACATGGGGGCTCACCTCGTTCAACTCATACAGGAACAGCTCTTCCAGGGACAGCGGAATAATCTCAAGCAGCACGGGGTTCAGCGCGGAAAGTGCCGTGCGCACTTGATCGGCATTGCCGCGCACGATAAGGGTGCGTAGGCGTCCTTCGGCGTTTTCGTGCAGCACGTCCACGCCCGCAAGCTCCACGCCATCGGGCAGCGCCAGCTGTACCTTTACCAGCGAGCCATCAAGCGAAAGCAGGTCGTGCTCGCTTATGACCCGGCCTTCTGCCATGATTCCCAAGTGATCGCAGACGCCTTCGAGTTCGCGCAAGTTGTGACTGCTTACTATAACGGTGGTGTCGAATTCCGCAACGTCGCTCAGGACAATACTCCACGCCGTTTTCCTTACCAGCGGGTCCAATCCGTCCATTGGCTCGTCCAGCAGCAAAACGTCGGGACGCGATGCCAGCGCCAGCAGGAGCATCGCTTGCTTTTGCATGCCTTTCGAGAACTTGCGGAAGGGCAGGGTAAGGGGCAGGTTAAGGTTGCCAAGCAGCGTTTCGAAGCGCCCCCTATCGAAGCGAGGCGTTATTGATTCGTGTAAAGAAACCAGGCTTTTGAGCGTGGCGCGCGCGGGAATGTAGAAGCTGCTGGGCACGAACGCAATGCGCTCTTTGATGGCAACGTTTTCGAACACCGGTTGTCCCAGTACCAGCACGTCGCCGCTGTCTTTGCGGTAGATGCCTGCAATGTGCTGCAGTAACGTGGTTTTACCTGCGCCGTTTGGCCCAACCAGTCCGTAGACCGATCCTGTAGGGACGTGCATATCAACGCTGTTCAGCGCAACGAAATCATCGAATCGCTTCGTTAAGTGAAGCGTTTGTACGGCGAATTCAGTCACGGTTTCCACCTCCGTTTATGCGTTCAATTAAAGATTCGGGATCTACCCCTATCGAGAGAAGTTCCTGCATGGCTTCGTCGAAAGCGGCAAGAAGTTCGTTTTTTCGTGCTTGAGACGCTTCGGGGTTGTACGACACGAAGCTGCCCTTGCCTTTGACAGAGCAGATGCAGCCATCTGCTTCAAGCGCATGATAGGCGCGTTGAATGGTGTTGGGGTTTACGGAAAGCTGCGCGGCTAAGCTGCGTACCGAAGGCATTTCGGTGCCTGGTTCAAGCAGGCCGGCAAGGATTTGGCGTCGATACGCATCGCGCACCTGCTCATATAGCGGTCGTTGGTCGCGGTAATCAACGGCAATCATGGGGCAAGACCTCCTTTCGGTGTTTGCTCTGTATTAACTGTACTATGCATGCCAATACAGTTTATACAGAGCCGTAGTAACCTGTCAAGAGGTGAAAGAGCGCGATAACGCGATTCTGAAAGCCGCAAAGGCGTTTGCGCCGTATACTCGTGTCATACGGCGATTCTTGGCTTTGATTCAAGGATTGCGATTGATTCTGTGAATAAAAGGAGGCGCTGATAGGTATGGCTGCACCGATTCTGTATTACTGGGCACCGTGCGCAACGTGTTCGGTTGTGGTGAATTACGCCAACGAGAAGGGTATTGAGCTGGATAAACGCGATGTTGAGCAAGTGGCACCTTACGAAGAGTTGCTTGCCTTGGGTGGCGACGCGAATTTTATTCCGTACCTGTACGATGCGGGCCAGCTCATTCAGGGCAACGACGAGATCATCGCGTACCTGGAACAGCGATAAGTGCTGCTGCTGCCGCGCCTTATGCGAGGCGCGCTTTGCGTGAAGCGTGGCTTGCCAGACGCGATGTATGCACATCGGTTGCCGAGCGATAAGTATGGGACCTGACGGGATGTGGCACGGCGGAATGCGGCATACGCATGTTTATGCGCCGCTGTCGCGGTTGCCCTTAGGTAAAAGGAACGTCTCACGCCGCGAAATGTTGACAAAAGGTGGGGTAATTTGACATCAAATAGGAGGGAATCGAAAATAATTTGATTTCCTCCTATTTTTATAATTTTAGAGGGGGTATGTCGGGTAAAAAGTGGCTATTAAACTCGTCGGTAGACTTCTTAATTGTTTTTCACCGCTCTGGAGTCATTTAAATGAGCCTTATTGCCTTTGAAGCAATCAAAAAAATAGGAGGAATTGCGATTTTTTCGCAATCCCTCCTATTGTGGGGTGCTGTATCCTTTAATATACCCCCAGGTGGTATATTAAAACAGCGGGCAAAACAGTAAATCTTAGTGATGGAACAAGCGCATTCCCGTGAAGGCCATGGTCATACCGTACTTGTTCGCTGTTTCAATAACGTTATCATCGCGGATGGAGCCGCCCGGCTCAGCGATGTACTGTGCGCCCGACTTCGCCGCGCGCTCAATGCTGTCACCGAAGGGGAAGAACGCATCGGAGCCAACGGCAACGCCCTTGAGCGTTTTCAGCCATTCCTTCTTTTCTTCGAGCGTGAGAACTTCGGGCTTGGTCTTCCATGTTTGCTGCCATACGCCATCGGCCAAAACGTCTTCGTAATCGTTGGAGATGTACACGTCAATGGCGTTGTCGCGATCGGCGCGACGCACGTTGTCAACCCAAGGCAAGCTCAAAACTTTGGGATGCTGGCGCAAATACCAGAAGTCGGCCTTGTCGCCTGCCAGGCGTACGCAGTGCACGCGGGATTGCTGACCTGCGCCAACGCCAATAGTCTGACCGTCTTTCACGAACACTACAGAGTTGGACTGCGTGTATTTCAGCGTGAGCAGTGCTACCAGCAAGTCGGTCTGCGCGTCTTCGGGCAGGTCCTTGTTTTCGGTCACGATGTTGTCAAACTGGCTCTTGTCAATGGCAAAGTTGTTGCGGCCCTGCTCAAACGTTACACCATAGATGTCGCGGCATTCCTGCACGGCGGGCACGTACGTCTCGTCCATCTGGATAACGCAGTAGTTGCCCTTCTTCTTCGTCTTCAGCAGCGCAAGCGCTTCATCGGTGTAACCAGGGGCGATAATGCCATCGGACACTTCGCTTTGCAGATATGCGGCGGTAGCGGCGTCGCAGGTATCGGAGAGCGCAACCCAGTCGCCGTAAGAGCACAGGCGGTGAGCGCCGCGTGCGCGAATGTAAGCGCAGGCCAGGGGCGTGAGCTCGGCTTCGGGGTCAACGAAGTAGATTTGCTTATCAATGTCGGAAAGCGGCTTGCCCACAGCAGCGCCCGAAGGTGATACGTGCTTGAACGATGCGGCGGCGCACATGCCGGTTGCCTGCTTGATTTCGCGCACGAGCTGGTATGAGTTGAACGCATCAAGCAGATTGATGTAGCCAGGGCGGCCGTTCAGAATCTGAATAGGCAGGTCAGAGCCATCTTTCATGTAGATTTTTGCCGGCTTTTGATTGGGGTTCAAGCCGTATTTCAGTTCGAATTCCTTCATGGGGAAGGACTCCTTTCCGCTCGTTTTTGCTAGTCTCCCAGGTTCTTGTTGAAAATGCTCACTTCGCCTGCAACGTTGCAGTACAGCGACACTTTATTGTCGGCATTCAGCGCCGCCCACACTTCAGCAGGCTCGGGCATGCTGACCTCGATGGGTTCGCCTGCAAACGTGGGCAACGGGTTACCATCGCCCTGGTACGTGGAAATGAAGTAGCCGGTGCCCTCGTCGGCGCCTTCGTATGCGAAGAATTCGCGCTGGCAACGATCGCCCGCACCATGCTTCAGAATAGAAATCTCAAACGAGCCGTCTTCGTTGATAACGGCGGAAATGCGCGGGGTGAAATTCGGCGCATCGGGCTCGTATTCGCGCTTCATGCAGCCGGTGCGGAAATCGCCCGCCTCAACAATGGTGTCGGTCTGGTCGCCGTTTGTTACGACCAACTTGTCGCCCATCGTGCGCACGGGATGGTAGATAATCAAGCTGGGGTCTTCAAGCAGAGAAGGGTCATGTGCTTCGGTGCGAATGCCGTCATCGGTCAACGTGAACACGCGGTTGCGGCTGTTCGTGCTGCGGCCCATGATCCAGTAGTATACGCGGTCTTTGCCAACCACAATGCCGCGCCCCGGATAGGGGTTGCTCTGCAGAAGTTCAACGAGGTTTTTCATAAAACGTTTTCCTTTCGCTGTTTCCCGTTGTCGTGCTTCTTTTCCGCCATTCTTGCATTTTAGCTGCCCTTTTGACCTGCGGCAATTCTTGAAACTCGCTTGCAGCGCATAAAAAAGGCAAGCCACCCTGCAAAGGTATGGCTTGCCCAGACGGTCGGCGTTATATAGGTTGTTGCTCCCCTGTGGTTGTCCACCTGTTCCGTCAGTCACAACAACTTAAGAGAGTGTAGCAAATTGCGGGCGCCGTGCGTACGAGGTTTCAGACGTATCGGGCGAATCACACAAAAACGCTACTCGGCGTATCGGTTGCAGCGTCGCTGTTACTCAATCGGAGCAATGTCGTCCTGAACGGCTTCAATGCGCTCGTTGCCGGGGCCCCTGAAGAACATGATCTTCAGGTGAGCGCCGCCGTTTCCGTAAACCTGGAATACGTCGTTATCCTGCGTGCCCAGCGGACGGTCGAACGGGCACAGTGCGTCAAACGGACCGGCTTCAATGGCAATGCCCTTCTCGTTCAGCAGCGCCACGAATTCGTCCATGTTCTCTACGCGTACGGCCAGGTGATTCAGCGCGTGAGCATTTGCCTCAACGCAGGATTTATAAGCGGTTTCAAGCAGCTCAATGATGATGCCGCCATCGTTTTTGATCCAAGCCATCTTCAGCGGCTTGTCACCTTCCATGGTCTCGGTGGAGAAAAGGTGACGGAAGTTGAAAACGTCGCAGTACCAACGAATGGACTCATCAATGTCCTTGCAATAAATTCCCTGATGATGGGTCTCGATTGCTTTCATGTGCAGCTCCTTTCAAAACTTCAGGAATGTTCGGGGCGGCAATTGTGGCGGCCTACAGGCCTTGCACGCGCCCTGCAAAACGCGGCTATAAGATCCCATCGAAGAGGCCCATGTTGCCACAGGCCTTGCGCGCGCCCTGCAGGGCAAACCGGACAATGCCTGCAGGCCTTTGCGGTGCCCCGTAAAAATCGGGGAAGGAACGGGAAGGGATACCAAACCAAGCTGGTGTGCCCTTCGCCGTTGCCTTCCCCGCATTACGCGAAATTAGGCCTTGTACATGGCGATAGTGCCAACGTTGAGGTCCTTGTCAACGGTGGAGATGAAGTCCTTCACCGTGCGCGGCAGGTAGCCTTCAGCTTCTACGCTAATGGTGTACTCTGCAGCTTCGATCTGCTTGAACCAGAAGTCGCCGAACCAGTCACTCGTGGTCTCGCGGGTCTCGCCGGTTTCCTTGTTGGTAAGGACAACCTTTGCGCCAATGATAACCTCGTCGGCTTCCAGGTCGGCAATTTCGCCGCCAATGAAGCGCTTCGGAAGGTTCAGGTACACAACGCTCGGCTGCGTGTTCAGGTCGGGGCGAAGAATCTCGGCATTCTTCAACTCTTCAGCGAATTCTTCCTCGTCACCGAAGCGAAGAACATCGTGAGCGCACGCGTCAACGCAGCGGGGAACGGTCCAGCCGTCGTCCAGCAAGTGGGCGCAGCCCGTGCACTTCTGGGCAACGTTCTGCTCGTCGTTCCAGAACATAGCGCCATAGGGGCAAGCGTCCACGATAGCCTTCTGGCCGCGTGCCTTCACCGGGTCAACAATGACCAGGCCGTCGTCGCGACGGTATACGGCGCCGTCCTTTGCAACAGCCATGCAAGGTGCGTTCTTGCAGTGCTGGCACATAATGGGCGTGTAGGCAACGGTAACCTTAGGCACCTGGCCGCGTTCTTTTTCCTCAACGCGAACCCAGTGCTGACCAGTGTCGGGCTGGGGAAGAGCGATGGGCGACCAGTCGTTGTCAACGTGCTCGTCTTTGCAGACAATCTCGCAACTACGGCATCCAACGCACTTAGCAACGTCAATGACAAACATTTTCATGATTAGGCCTCCTCGTCCATGATGATGACGGTCTCGGCAACTTGGCCGGTGTCCTTGTCGTATACCTTGCTGAACGCTTCGGGATACTGACGTGCCAGTTCGAACACGTCAACCTTTTCGATGTTGACCAAGAAGCTGTTGGTAACTTCGCCCGGTGCGTTCTTCGACGTGGTGTTGGAGGGGCAAATCAGGTTGTTTGCGCCAGCACGATCGAATTCGCCAATAACAATGTTGTCAACGCGTGCGCCATGGTCCTGATACAGGGCGCCAGGGATAATGCGCTCGCTCACGCGGATGCCGCCCAAGACAGCACCGCGCTCGTTGTACATCTTCACGATGTCGCCGTCCTTGACGTTTACCTTAACGGCGTCAACGGGGTTGATCCACAGCGGCTCGTACTTGTAGCCGTCGGGGCCAACAACCTTGCAGGTCTCGAATTCGCGCATCCAGGTGTTGTCGTCGTTGTTTGCGTGTACGCGCCAACGCGGGTGGTTCGTGACCAGCAAGTACGGATATTCCTTAGCACGCGGGTGCAGCAGGGACTCGCTGTGGGACTCGCCGTAGGGGATGAAGTGCGGAACAGGAGGACGCTCTTCATCGTTGGGATAGTACTTGGCCAGGCCGGTGGAGTAGAACTCGATCTTGCCCGTGGGGGTGTTGAACTTCTCGGCTTCGGGGTCGTTGTACCAATCGCGCAGGTGGAAGCGGTCGTTCTCCCAGTTCTCGGCGGTAGGAACAACGAAGTAGCCCTTCTCCATCCACTCTTCGTAGGAAATCATATCCTGAACGCCAGAGTTTTCGAAGCCCTTCTTGATGAGCTCTTCTTCGGTGCCTTCCACGTACTGATCGCGCAGGCCAAGCTTCTCGGCAATAGCGATAACGCATTCCCAGTCGCTCAAAGAATCGCCCACGTGCGGGCATGCCTGCTCTTCGTGCAACAGCATGTTGTAGTTCAGGCCGTACAGGTCGGAAGAGATGTCCTGCACTTCGAGCTTGGTGGTGGTGGGAAGAACGATGTCGGCAAACAGGCAGTCGTTTTCCATCCACGGATGCTGCGCCATGATGAACTCCAGGTTCGGGTGACGCAAAGCGCGCTGCATCTCGTTGCCGCCGTTCCAGCACGTCTGCCAGCAAGGCGTGTCGGTCCAGATCATGTGGATGCCGGGGCAGCCAGGCTGCGGGAAGTCCCATTCAACGAACTGGTCGGCTGCGGGCAGGCCGGCAATAACGTGGCCGCCGGACCAATGAACGGGCGGGTTCATAATGGCCTGAGGAATAAGGGTCTTCGGGATGAAGTTGGTGGGGGTGGTAAGCATGGCCCAGCCGTGGTAAACGGAACTCAGGTCGGGCTGGCATTCGGAACGAGGCAGCGGGTAAATGTCATCGATGCCAAACAGGCCAACGTCCATGAAGTTCATCTGGCCAGCGCCGGGCTTGCCGAGCTGCTGCATAACCAACAGGGCGATTTCCAAGCGAGCAGGCTCGGTGGAGTATGC
>CAKUDT010000059.1 GCA_934645125.1 uncultured Eggerthellaceae bacterium | reverse complement strand
GCCGTAAGGATAACTCCCGTTTCGCTGTCCACTGCGGCAAGTAGCCCGCCGGCGCCGCCGTTATCCACCACCGATGTGCCGCGCCCGATTTTAAGGAAGCACGCGAGCGTCGTGATAGTGCCGTTCTCATAATACGTGGCATAGCGCACCGTGTTCACGCTTTGCGGATGAAGCGCCGCTAGCTCCGAACCTTGCTCGATGCGCTCTTCAAGAACGCACGCACCTTTGCGCAGAATCTCCTGGAATTGCTCGCACGCATCCACGTCCGCATCTCTGCTGACCAGCACAATACCGTTTCCACGCGATGCCGCCGCGGGCTTCACCATAAACGTTTCGTGCGCCCGGGAAAAATCGAGGAACTTCTGATAATCCGCCTCGCCAGAAATCAGGCACACATCGCGCTTGAAAAAGGGCGAAAACGCATCGTACGTTTTCATCTTGTCCATGAACACGTAACCAGAAGCGGTGGAATTATAGAGGCGCGAGCAGAGAATCGTTCGCTCCAAATCTCCCACAACAGCACGTTTTTCCTGGTCAGAAAGGTGCGCGAAATCGTAAAGGAAGTATTCCGCGGGCGCAATCAGATACTGGTCCATGGCGGCACGCACCGCTGCCTTCACCTGCCCCACATAAGCTTTATCGCGCTGCTGGTCCGCGGAAAGAAAATGAGCGAGGCACTCATCGATTTGATGAGGATGCCGTTTAAGATAGTGCGCCACCATGACCTTTCCGATAATCGGCTTCGGAAGGCCCAACACCGCACGCTTTATCAATTTCTTTCCCATGAAGCAAAACCAATCGAACAAATCATACCCGTACCATGCGTCAAGCGCGCCGCATTATCGCGCGCAGCCTTATTGTGCGGCAGAAAGCCTCTCAAGCAGGCCAGCGCATGCCAATATGTCGCCTTCGCCCATTTCTAGCGAAGTGACCTGCTGTTTTTCCTCGCATTGCCACAAAAGTTCGCTGGCAATAAGCATATCGGTAAAACCCAGTCCAATGGCGTTGAAATAGATAAATTCATCATTGGACGTGCGCCCAAGCAGCGAATCAGCGAACAAGTCGGCCAGCTCCGCATAAATGTTGCTATCCGTCAGAAGGCCGTCCTGGTACATACGCGCAAGCGTGGGGCTGCCCCGGTGCTTCAACGCCGGCCAAGAATCGCATACGATCTTATCCGCCTTCTGAACCACGGCGTACTCGTCTTCGTAGCCACCCACATGGAAATACGTAGCGCCCGGCTTTATCCAATCCGCCTTCAAAACGGGCTCTTGCGCGCTGATGGCAGTCACAATCAAATCCGCATCCGTAGCCGCTTCGGCACAGTTTGCCGCGGCATGGACAGAAGGAACGGACACTGCGCGCGCTAGCTCGTTTGCAAGTTTTTCGGCATGCGCCGAGCTGCGCGAAGCAATGGCCACTTCCTGAAGGTGCGGAAACAGAGCGCAGAGCACCACGGCATGGTATTTCGCCTGCTCGCCCGAGCCAAGCAGCGCAAGCTTCTTCGGGTTCGGAACGGCAAGACGCCGTGCAGCAACGCCGGATACCAGCGCTGTTCTGAGCGCCGTGACAAGCGCGGCCCCCATAACCGCACGTGGGGAGCCATCGGTCGCATCTAAAAGCAGCACCGCTCCCGAGACGTTTTTCTTTCCCACTTGGGCGTTTCTTGGGAAAACCGACACGAGCTTCACGCCCGACACCGCATTCGACAGAAGTGTTGCCGGCATGCAGTTGACGCGCGTTTGGTCCGCGGCATTCAGTATCTGCGAGCTTTTTTCCGGCTGCAGGATTTCGCCCGCACGCCATTGCAGAAAGCCGTTTTCCAGGATATCCAAAAGCTTGGGGATATCGCCATCCCACGCATCGATGATGTTTTTATCGCTCACGAATTGCATCACGATTCGACCTCCGAGAGCGCTTCGCGCAAAAACGACGGGTATTTTTCCTGATTGTTGGGGTCAAAGAGCGAAAAAAGCATCTGGTTGCCAGCTTCGTCAAACACTGACAACGTCTCTTTCACCTGGTGCATTCGGGTAAGAAGACCGCGCGCATCGTCCGCTTTCACGTGCACGTACGCAAACACTTGCTGGGCAGACCCCCATTGTTCAATGGTGTCGCCTTCGCCATGAACCTGAACGCAAGCAACAACGCCATCTATTTGCAAAACGTCTTCCACGCCGCAAACGCGAGCGATAACGCCCGGCTTCAAATGGAGCGGCCAAATGGCATACGCACCCGCTGCGGGCTGTGCAATAAGCTCACCCGCATTGCCGCCCATAGCGCACGCATAGAGTGCAGCCAACTGATCAATACCGTACATCTCTTTGACCAGGTAATACGTAAGCGAGCCACCAAATCGGAAGCCCATTTCGTTGAACAGGAACGAGCCGTTGCGGTTGAACGCCTCAATCCACAACGGACCTTCGGTAATACCCATATCTTTGAACAGAGTAATGGCCTTATCGTTCAACTCGTCCAGGTACTTCTGTTCATCGCGCGAAGGAGCAATCTGAAGCGCCATAATCGGCGCGCCCGCGTCGCCCATCTTCTGCGAGCATTTATCGGCAATGCCCGAATACACGATAGAGCCTTGATGGGCCGTGTAGTGGATGATCACCGCATCGCCCTCGATAAAGTCCTCGATGATCACTTCACCCGCAAACGAAAAGGAACGCGCCTGCGCAACGGCCGCATCCAAGTCGCCTGGGTTCGCAACTTTCGAAAAACCCCTGCTCCCGCTTCCATCAAGCGGCTTTACCGCCAGCGGATAAGCATTTTCGGGAAGACGCTGCGCTTCCTCGTAGGAATAACGGCGTGCCGCGGGAATGCCATGAGTCTGGCAAAGCGCCTTGAACTGACCTTTATCACGCAACGCATCGAACTGCTCTGGAGTGCAATAGCACGGGTATCCCATTTTTTGAGCAACACGCGCCATTTTATCCAAATTGAACTCGTGCACACCCGAAAGCACGCTATCGATTCCTTGCTCACGGCAACGTTGGCACAAATCATCTACGTCCGCCGTGCTTGCATCCCATGATTCATCGGCAAGACGTTTCGCAGGCGATGCCTCGGGCGCAAGGTAATCGGCAACCACCACGTAATCGCCCTGATCCTTCGCGTATTTCACCAGTTCGCACGAGCCAATTGGCTTTCCCCCCAAAACAAGCAGCTTATGCGACATTCTTCCACCCCATCACGTAATCTCTTCATGTCCTGTTCAGCAACTGCTCGGCTTCGCACCCGAAACGCATTGCCCGCGCGCGTTGTCATTCGCGCTCTATCTGCGCCCCACACGCACCTTCGCTCGCACCTTCGTCCGGGTCTTCGTCCGGGCCTTCGCTCGTGCCTTCGCGCTACTCTTCTGGCAGGCCGCGCACCCAATCAAGGTACTCCTGCGGAATTTGGGCATCGTTGATAGCCGTGCCGCTCCAATCGTAGCCCATGAAACTTCCGCGGCGCGCCACCGCACGAGCAGCCGCGCTTTTCCGATCAAGAGCAAAGCGCGCCAGGTTGACAAACATCTTGCAATCCGTTGAAAACGATACGTGTTCAACATACCATATATCGTTCTCAAGCTGGTCATTCCAAGTCCATACAGCTTCCCCCAGCTGGCGCGGCGGGCACTCAAGACCGGGACGCACCGCCAATCGGTCCCGATGCCGCTTGCTGTAGCGCTCCAGATACACACCGGGAAGCGGTCGCGGACCAATCAAGCTCATGTCGCCCTTCAGAATGCTCCAGAAATTTAACAGCTCGTCCAAAGAAGTCTTGCGAACAAATTTTCCCCATTTCGTGACGCGCACCTCAACAGGCAGCGGCTCTCCTTTTTCGTCCACATCGTTTCTCATGTTGCGGAACTTCACAATGGTGAACGGCTTGCCGTCACGCCCGATGCGCTCTTGCTTGAAAAACAGCGGACGACCCACGTCAAAGAATGTCACAATGCCGATTATCAGATTAATAGGCAACGTGACAACAAGAACGACCAGGGAAAACACAATGTCCAGGAAACGTTTCACGAAACGCACGTACCCATTGCGCGCCGGATTGCAAGGCTGCTGAATGGCATCGACCGACTCAAGCCTGTCAGCGGCCAACTTGCGCCCAATGAGCCGTATCTGCTCGCTCGTCAGGTCCTTTTGATAGGTGCTCAATCTACTCTCTTCCTTGTACTTGAAACGTAAACGCCCACGTCGCAGATGCCGCGACCCGCGAACAACGCCGCTCGATTACGCGTTGTCGCGCTTACCAGAAAGCCTACCTTCGCGCGTGTCGGAAAGCCCGCCGTCGCGCACATCCAGCACCAGCGCGCAAATCCGGTCCACGTCTTCCCGCGTCAAATCCGCATAGAGCGGCAGCGTAAGGATGTTGCTGCCCACATATTTTGCCACCGGCGTAAGCGAGGAATCGTACCTGCCCCGATACGACTCAAAATCGCCGATAATGGGGTAGAAATACTTGCGCGCGAACACGCCGTTTTCCTTAAGATGCGCGAAAACGTCATCGCGCGTTGCACCGAATTCGCTGGGATCGAAAAGCACGGGAAGATACGCGTAATTAGAGGTCACGCTCTTCTTCGGACGGCACACCTGAATTCCGAGAACCCGCTCAAGCGTATCCCAATATCGCTCGCTCGCAACTTTACGCTTTTCTATTTCTCCTGATAGATGGCGCAAATTACACAAGCCCATAGCGGCAGCGAACTCGTTCATCTTAAGATTTCCGCCGATATACGCCGCAGATTCCTGGCCGGTAAGCCCGTAATTGCGCCACTGCCCCAAACGCGTTGACAGCTGATCGCTGGCATGCGTGACCAACCCGCCTTCAATGGTGTTGAAGACCTTCGTCGCATGCATGCTAAACATAGAGGCATCGCCGAAATTCGCCACATTTACCCCGTTAATGCGCACACCGAACGCGTGGGCGGCATCGTAGACAACACGCAGGTTGTGCTCTTCGGCAACCGCCGCTATTGCTTCAACGTCGCACACGTTGCCATACACGTGAACGGGCACGATAGCGCATGTTCGCGGCGTGATAAGAGCTTCGATTTTCGCGGGATCCAGCGTGAAGTCATCAGGCTTGATATCGCAGAAAACTGGCGTAAGCCCCTTGCGAACAATCGCATTCGTAGTGCTCAAGAACGTAAACGGCGTGGTAATAACCTCATTGCGGCCATCTTTTCCCAGCTCAAGCGCCTCCAGCGTGCATTCCAGAGCGTTGTGGCCATTCACGAAAAGATCGGCATGGGGCACTTCCAGATACGCCGCAAGCTGCCCTTTAAGCTGCTCGTGCTTCTCACCGCAGTTCGACAGCCAATGCGAGTCCCACAAAGACCGAATCTCTTCGCAGTATTCCTCGAACGGAGGCATGGAAGAGCGCGTGACTGGTATGTTTTTCTGCTCCATCGTGCTTTCGCCTACTGTCTACTGGCCCTGGGCCTGGTATTTTGCTTCGGTTGCTTCCTTTGCCGGACGCCACCACGCTTCGTTATCTTGATACCACTTGATAGTCTGCGCCAGCCCTTGCGCGAAATCGGTGTGCTGCGGGCGCCAACCCAACTCGGTGTGCAGCTTCGTGCTATCAATGGCGTAACGACGGTCGTGACCAGGGCGATCGCGCACCCAGTCAAAGTCGTCTGCGTCCTTGCCCATGCCTTGCAGAATGTCGCGCATGACCGTAATGTTGTTGCGCTCGCCATCGGCGCCAATAAGGTATGTTTCGCCCAGACGACCGCCATTCAGAATGGCCCACACTGCACTCGAGTGATCCTCCGTATGAATCCAGTCGCGCACGTTCAGGCCGTCGCCGTAAAGCTTGGGGCGAATGCCGCAGATGATGTTCGTGATTTGGCGCGGGATAAACTTTTCCACGTGCTGGTAGGGGCCGTAATTGTTGGAGCAATTGCTGATGGTCGCCGGCACGCCATAGGTGCGATACCACGCGCGCACCAGCAAATCGCTAGCAGCTTTCGTGGAACTGTAGGGGCTCGAGGGGCGATACGGGGTCTCCTCGGTGAAACGCGCCGGGTCGTCCAGAGCCAGGTCGCCATAAACTTCATCGGTTGACACGTGGTGGAAGCGCGTTCCGTACGTGCGGCACGCCTCCAAAAGAGCGTACGTTCCTTCCACGTTCGTACGCACGAACGGAGAAGGATCGGCAATGGAATTGTCGTTGTGGCTTTCCGCAGCGAAATGTACAATAGCATCGGCATCAGGCACAATGCGGTTCAGCAGCGCCGTGTCGCAAATGTCCCCTTGCACAAATGTCATGCGATTTTCGGGAATGCCTGCAAGGTTCGCGCGATTGCCCGCGTACGTCAACTTATCCAAAACAGTCACGTGCACGCCTGGCTGGTTGTTTACCACCCAATGGACGAAATTGCTTCCGATAAAGCCCGCACCGCCCGTAACGATGATTCGATTAAACATATGCTACTCGTTGCTCCTGGATACCGAGCTTCCCTTGATTCTGCCCGAAAGAACGCTGTTCAGATACAGACCGTAATCGGAATGCGCGTATTTTTGCGCAGCTTTACGCAGCATTTCTGCAGAAATCCAGCCGTTATTGAACGCGATTTCCTCCAAGTTGGCAATCTGGATGCCCTGCCGCTCTTCAATGACGCGCACATATTCCGTTGCCGAGTACAGGCTTCTCACGGTTCCCGTGTCGAACCATGCGCTGCCGCGATGCAGCAACATTACGTTCAAAGATCCGTCTTCCAGGTAACGGCGGTTAAGCGACGTGATTTCCAGTTCACCGCGATCCGAAGGTTCAACTTCCTTTGCCCACTGGACCACGCGGTTATCGTAGAAGTACAAACCGGTCACGGCGTAGTTGCTCTTGGGGTCTTCGGGCTTCTCTTCAAGCGAGATTGCTTTGCCCTTGTCGTCGAACTCCACCACGCCAAAACGCTCGGGATCGGGTACATAGTAACCGAACACCGTAGCGCCAACTTCGGTTTGAGCTGCGGTTTTAAGCAGCGATGTGAAGCCGCCTCCGTAGAAAATGTTATCGCCCAACGTAAGCGCCACAGAGTCTTCGCCAATGAAGTCTTCACCGATAATAAACGCCTGAGCGAGGCCATCGGGCGAAGGTTGCTCTTCGTAGGAGAGCTTGATGCCAAACTGGCTGCCCGACCCCAGCAGCTTCTTGAAGTTCGGAAGATCGTGCGGGGTGGAGATGATAAGAATGTCGCGAATACCCGCAAGCATGAGCACGCTCAACGGGTAGTAAATCATGGGCTTGTCGTAGATTGGCAGGAGCTGCTTCGACGTTACCATCGTAAGCGGATACAAACGCGTACCGCTGCCACCAGCCAAAATAATTCCCTTCACCGGCAAAACTCCCTTTTCGCTTCCGTTGGTAACTGCTTAAAACTTAACGATACAGTATCCCACTTCGCAAGATGTCTTGCAACGGCGCACGTACAGCAAAAGGTGATAGAGCCCCTGTTGATTGTTGACAAATTACCCCACCTTTTGTCAACAAGGGGCACCTGCCGGCAAGGACTAAGCCGAGCTGCGACGCTTCTTCCGGATATCACCAAATCGCAGGCCATCTTGTCGAAAATCGAGCTCCAATACGCAAAATACGACTGTTCGGGGTACCTCGAAGATGCAAAAGAGGGGTCAAGGCATCGCTTGCATTGCCATTAGCCAGGAAAACCCCAGGTCACGAACTTCAGACAACGAGGCATGCGTGTCGAAATACCTTCCCACCTACCCCGTACAGGAATA
>CAKUDT010000058.1 GCA_934645125.1 uncultured Eggerthellaceae bacterium | reverse complement strand
GGGCACACCAAGCGTTACCGGTGATGTTCGGCGCGCGCAAATCGTGTCGCTTCTGCAAGAGGCGTCAAAGCCGATCGCCGGACAAGCGCTGGGAGAGAAACTGCAGGTCAGCAGGCAGGTTATTGTGACCGATGTTGCCCTGCTGCGCGCGTGCGGCCATGATATTGTCTCCACGAACCGAGGCTACGTTCTTAAGCGTTCAAGCGCTCAGGTTGTTCGATTAGTGAAAGTTCGCCATACGCCCGAGCAAATTGAGGACGAGTTAGATGCCATTGTTGACCTGGGCGGATGCGTAGTTGATGTTATGGTGAACCACCGCACGTATGGCAGGTTGTCGGCCCCGCTTGACGTGAAGAGCCGTCGCGACGTGCGCCAGTTCCTGTCCGATTTGAACCAGGGCGTTTCGGCTCCACTCTCTACCGTGACCGATGGGTATCACTTCCATCATATAAGTGCAGCATCCGAAGATATCCTTGATGAAATCATTTCTGCCCTTGAACAAAAAGGATTTTTAGCACCGCTTACAGATTATGAAGCGCAGGAATTGTTCTCGTAGCGAATCGCGGGCTTCGTTTTTCTTGAAGTAGGAGATTTTTTGAAAAAACTCGATTTCCTCCTATTCTTGCGAGCACGGTTAAAGGAAAAATAGGAGGAAATCGCAAAAATTTCAAAAATCTCCTATTATTTTGACGTTTTTTGCCGAGTCCAACGCTGGTTGTTGATGTTTTCTTCTTGCACGGTTTCGTTTCAGTGGAAAAAATAGGAGGAAATTTAAAATAATTAAATTTCCTCCTATTTCATGTCTAAGAAATGTATTGAAAATAGGAGAAAATCATAAAAAACTTGATTTCCTCCTATTTTTACTTTTTTCAGCCGAAATCTGTGGGGTAGCGCTCTTTGCTCCTGGCTTTTGCTCGAACTCGCGATTTGTTTTGGTGGGTAAGAGCCAATGAGTATAGCCTCGCCTGTGGTTTTAGCTCAAACCCTGTTCCCTCTTGTCGGGCAAGCGCTATTGAGCAATCCCGGCAAAACGTGGCATCAATTACTCTTTACGCTCTGCTCTGTAAAGAAAATGCGGTACCACATAAGGAACATGAAGCAAATCCATATCTTTCGGCTGTTATCGGCGCCGGCGCGATGTTCGTCGAGCAGCTTAAGCAGCTGATCAACGTTGAAAAACTGTTGCGCTTCGGGTCCGGTGAACCACTCCTTTACCTGCTGGTAATAGCGGTCTTCGCGAAGCCAGTTGACCACCGGCACGGGGAATCCAAGTTTTTCCTTCTGGGCCCATTGTGGGGGGATTGCGCGTTCGGCGGCTTCTCGCAGTGCAATCTTCGTCTGGTGTTCGTTGGTTTTCAGCGGGGTAGGAATGGTGCGCGCAAGGTCGAATACGCCACGGTCAAGGAATGGCACGCGGCTTTCCAGGGAGTGCGCCATGGACATCTTGTCGGTTTTGAGCAAGATATCGCCAACAAGCCAAAAGTGCAGGTCAAGGTACTGCATACGCGTTGTCTCATCAAGATTTTGAGCGGCTGCATCTGCATACGTTGGCGCCACCAAGTCCTGTGGGCCGCCCGCGCTTACTGGCTCCTTCAAAAGCGCCGCACGTTCTTCGGGCGAAAAAGCAACGCCGTTTGCGTTCGTGTAATACCAGTCCTCCACCGTGTGGCTTGCGCGGTTCAGGTAATTTGCGCCGCGCAGGTGCAGCGCGCTTGCCAAATGCGCTCCTGCCTGTAAAAGAGGCTTTGGCAGGCCTGCTACATGGACATTTGCGAATGGCGTTTGGTAGATTTTATAGCCGCCGAAGAATTCATCGGCTCCTTCGCCTGAAAGCACTGCTTTGACCTGCGTTGCTGCCAGTTTATCAACAAAGTACAGTGCAACGGCGCTGGGGTCGGCGCACGGCTCGTCCATGTGCCATTGAACGCGCGGCAGGCTCTCCCAATATTCAGGCTCGGTAATGTGGTGGCTTGCGTTCGAAACACCCAGCTCATCGGCTAATTCTTGCGCCCACGAAATCTCGTCGCGCTCGCCTTGATACTCGGCGAATCCCACGGTAAACGTCTTGATGGCGGGGTTCTCTTTGGCAAGACACGCTGCCATGTAGCTAGAGTCAATGCCGCTGCTCAGAAACGATCCCACTTCAACATCGGCTACGTTGTGATAGCGCACGCTTTCACGCATGGCCTGGTCAATGGCGTTAACGGTCGCTTCTTCTGAGCGCGTGTTGTCGGAACAAAACTCAGGCTGCCAATAGCGCTCCATTTCCGGAGAGCCATCGGCATGAACCGTCAGGCAATGAGCAGGTGGAAGCTTGAACACGCCTTTGAAAAACGTTTCAGGCAGCGCTGAGAACTGGAAGCACAGGTACTGCTCAAGGGCTCCGCGATTGAGCTCGCGATGATAGGCAGGGTGCTCCAAAATGCTTTTTATCTCGCTTGCGAAGATGAACTGCCCTTGCTGCTGCGTGTAATAAAACGGCTTGATGCCGAAGAAATCGCGTGCGCAGAAAAGCTCTTTGTTGCGCGCATCCCAAAGAGCGAAGGCAAACATGCCGCGCAAGCGCTGCAGCATGGTTTTGCCCCATTGCAGGTAGCTTACCAGTAAAACCTCGGTGTCGGAATGCGTTGCAAATTCCCAGCCCATCTGGGCAAGCTCCGTGCGTAAGTCCTGATAATTGTAGATTTCTCCGTTGAAGACAATAACGTAATCGCCGCGCTGCATGCATGTTTCGGGGCTGCAAGGCTCGCCCGTGGGCGTGCGGGCAGGGGAAGTGACTGCCGATGCATGCGCGCCGGTTGCGCGCACCATGGGTTGGTTGCCATTCGCAAGGTCAACCAGCGAAAGACGTCGATGTCCCAGCGCTATGCCGTCGGCCAGGTATTGTCCCTCGCCATCGGGGCCGCGATGTGCCATGATGTCGCACATCGCTTTAAGGATGCCCTGGTCGGCATCCTGCGCATTTGTGAAACCGCATATCCCACACATACTACTGCTCCTTTTCGGTTCGCCGCTTGTTTTGCGGCGCTCGTTTTTTCGTTCGTGCCGGCTTTCGCGTTCCTTGCCGCATCTGCTGTTGCGCTGCTGCGGACGTTGTCGGACTGTCTACCGCACCACCTGTACCTGCGGCATCACAGCAAGCGTGCTGCCATGAACGCGTTCGCTTGCAGCTCGGCGGTATCGTCAAGCGGTTCAAGAGGCGGCGCTGGTTTGTTCCAGCGTGTGGCCCAATGGTCAAGCGCGCGCTGCAGCAATGCATCGGCCAGCTCCGGGTTTTTCGCCAAAAGCGGGCCGTGAAGATACGTGCCCACCAAATTCCCGTTCAGATAACCGTCGGTTTTTTTTGCGTCGTTGTTACCGCAACCCGTTTTCGATACAACCTGGCCAAATGCTTGGGTGTCGGAATCAAGGTACGTGCGCCCTGCATGGTTTTCGTATCCAATGACTGGTTGCGCAATGTTGGCGACTCGCAGCGCGATGTTTCCCACCAGGCGGTCATGCGCATCGCCCGCGCGTCGCGTTTCAAACGCACCAAGCCCCAGGCCAGGCACGGTTTTTCCGTTGAGCAGCCAGCTGCGTCCCAACATCTGATAGCCGCCGCAGATGGCAAGACACACGCCGCCGTCATCGATAAATGCGGCGAGCTCGTTTGCGTGTTTGCGGATGTGCTGCGCTGCAATTTCCTCTTCGCGGTCGGGTGCGCCCCCTAAAAACACCAGGTCAACATCAGTTAAATCGAACGGATCAGTTTCGTCGATAACGCGCACCTGGGCGGGAATCCCGCGCCAGGCAAGACGTTTTTTCAGGATGGTCACGTTGCCGCCATCGCCGTAGAGGTTCAAAAGCTTAGGGAAGAGATGAGCGATGACCAGGGGTTTTTCGTCCTCTGTGGCGTTGCAGGAGGGGCTGGGCGTTGCCGTGTCAGTGCCGGCTGCAGCGTTTGCGGCCGCAGACGTGGGCGTGTCTGCAAAGACGTGTGCGCTGGTGCAGGGGGTTGCGGTCGCGACCGTGCCGGGGGCGCCTGTCGCAGGAGTCGCAGAATCCGCAGACGAAGCAGGTGCATCGGCCTTGAATGCAGACTCGCAAACAGGCTGTTCAACGCCCTGAGCAAGCGTTTCCAAGGCGCCTTTCGCCGATGGCAGCGCGGTGTAGTTCGCAATGGCATATACGGGGCATTCGTTGCCCAAAGAGCTTGCAGCTGCTGAAATCAATTCTTCTGCGGATTCGAGCAGTCGCGCGTTTACGCCCGCGTATTTCAAACGAACCTGTAAGTCGTTTCTACGAATTCCACCTGCAAAAACGCAAATATCAGATCGCGTTGCAAGCTCCTCGAAATCAACGTCCCACAACCACGAAACATCGTGTCCATCGGCTTCTTTATCGTTGATGAAAACAGCCAGCGCAAAAGGCCGCTTATCATTCAAGGCAATGCGAAGATTCTGGTTCATTCCCGTGGGGTTTTTCGCCAGGTTCAGCAGTACGTCGTGGCGCCCAATGCGCAAGCGTTCCAGGCGGCCGTTCTGCGGCATAAACGATCCTATTGCCTGCTGAATCGCACTGGGCGGGCAGCCCAGAAGCGTTGAGGCTACGGCGGCTGCGGTCAAGTTGTAAACCATATAAGGACCAGGGAGATTTGCCGACACGCGCAGGGGTCGCACATTTTTACCGGCCTGCCCGACCGCACAACGTATAGAAAGCGTGAAATCGACGCCCATGGCGCTCAAGGCGACTTGTTCGGCAGCGAAATCAAGCTTGGGACGCGAAAATCCGCACGTTGGGCAGTAATAGCTTCCCAGCTGGCCATATTGGTGGTACTCATAGGCGAGCGCGCTTGAGCAGCGCTGGCAAATCTGAGCATCGGCCACGGAATTCTGTGCAAGCCCCATGCAGTCCTGCACGCCGAAAGCAATGCTTTTGTTGGGGGTCGTTTGAGCAACGGCGGCGCACAGCGGGTCGTCGGCGTTGTAGATAAGCGTGGTCCGCGGCGATAGCTCAAGCGCCGAAACAATACTTTTCTGGACAAGCTCAATTTCTCCCGCGCGATCCAGCTGGTCGCGAAAAAGGTCAAGCAGCAACACGTACTTGCTTTGCAGCTGGGGAAGCACGTGGACAAGCCACAGCTCGTCGCATTCCAGCACAGCCCATTGCGCTTGCCCTTGTTCAAGCAGGGCCGATGCCACGCCGGAGTCAAGGTTTGCTCCCGTTCGGTTGCAGCATACAGAAAGCCCCGCTGCTTCAAGCGCGTTTGCAATAAGGTTCGTGGTGGTTGTTTTGCCGTTTGTGCCCACCACGCAAATCGATCCATATTCCAGATTGCGTGCAGCATGAGAGATAAGCGATGAGTCCAGGTAGAGCCCTATTTTGCCCGGGAAATTGGCGGCATCGCGGTGGAAGGCGTCGCGTAGAATTCGCCGTGACGCACCTGCCGCGCATCGTGCGATTTTCTCCGAGAAGCTCACGTCGCATGCCTTCCTTTTCCGTTTTCGCGTAAGTATGTACCTGAACAACTGCCGATTTTACGCGCGCACTATTGCGAGTCTGTTTCATTTACGCGGAGTAGGGAAACAAACACAGAGCATGCTGTTGAGGTTTTGGGGCAAAGAAAAGCCCTGCCAGGAGGGAGGGGGAAGGCAGGGCTACTTTTGGAAAGGCTGGGGAAGCAGAAACGCTACATATCCATGATTCAGACAGGAAGGGGGGTATTTCTGAATCAAATGTGCGTGAGCTTTAAAATTTGAATGCCTCTCGTACACTGCAAACTATAACCTAAGGGAGGCTTTTCGCGTCTCTCACAACTCATATGGTGACTTTGGGCGCCGAAGAGTTTTTTAACGTTCCATTTGGAGGTCGATAGTAAAGAAGAGGCCTGAAATTGTAGTGGAGGGACCTTGAAATGGTGGCGGTAATGTGAAGGCAAGCAGCATATGCCAAGGTCGTTGCCGTGTGTCTTCCGGTATGCATCAAGGCAACGACCTTTTGCGTGTTCAATTGCGCGCAGAAGTCGCGCATGCGCAAGAAACGAAAACCCAGCAAGAAAAACCGCACGTAGCTGGTATATTATGCAGAAGAGCGGCGCTTGCATCAATATAAACGGTGCATGCGCAATGTCCTTTGAGATATAAAGTAAAACATTTTATGTTATATTCAGAGAAGCTATGATTCTATGATTTACGAAACGGTAATAGCGTATTACGGTGACGATTCCGAAGTGACCGATCGCGTGCAAGGCGTGGTGTATCAAGACGGTTTTACCATCAGCAATGGCGTGCTGGTAAAGTACAAAGGCAAAGAGCGCGATATTGCGATTCCTGCGGGCGTGCGCACGATTGGGCCGAGCGCTTTTGCGGGCAATCCGTTTGTGAAAACGGTCATAATTCCCGATGGCGTGACAGCAATTTCGCGGTGGGCGTTTTATTACTGCACGTCGCTGCAGAAAGTGGTCATTCCGCAGAGCGTGACGTTTATCGGTGAAGAAGCATTTCGCATTTGTCGCATGTTGGAAGAAATCGAGCTTCCTTCGCATCTTGAAACCATTGAACAGCTCACGTTTTCGGGTTGTGCCTTCCTGCGTAAAGTGAATATGCCTGCAAGCGTTACCACGTTGGGCGAGCGCGCGTTCTGGGGTTGCAAGCGCTTGGAATCCGTCACGTTGGGCGGTCGAGTGATTCCGCCCGCGCTTCTGAACAATGAGTTTCGCCCGCCGCTTCGAAAAGATGAGCCGTTTCCCGCGCCGGTCCCGCGTGCTATTCCGCCCGAGATTCACGTGGCATGGCGCGCGTGGCTTGCTGCGGCGGGGGGTGCAGCGGGTGACGCGCCGCTTGCAGCGGGACCCAACGCGCTTGATACCGATTGCCGCCGCTTCTTGCGCGAGCAAGGCGATAAGGTGTGCGCGGCGCTTGGCTATGATGCCGAAACGCTCAAATTTATTGCGAAGAACCAGCTCATAACGAAGGATGCGGCATTGCGCGCGGCGGCGGAGTGCTCGGCACGCGGTTTCGTGGAGGCAACGGCGCTTCTCATGGAGTTGGCGCAGGGGCTTGCCGTTGATGACGGGCTGGATTTGTAGACGACTCGAAAGGCGGCAGACTCTAACGTGCGCACTCGTTCGTCTGCTGTTCTTGCGATTCGCAAACCTCTTGCAAATCATTCGTCAGGACTTGGTAACCTTTGCGCATTGCGGCGTTGCAGGGCGCCGTTCAGGCATATAATGCGCATATGATTACTATTTACCGCACAGACGAAACAACGAACGCGCTTACGCAACTTGAAGAAATCCAGCCGGGTTGCTGGGTGAGCGTTGTTGCGCCCACCGCCGAAGATCGCGGCTGGCTTGAGGGCGCGCTGAACATTGAGCCGGAATTCATTACCGCCATGTTCGACGACGAGGAACGCTCTCACGTTGACTACGACGAAGATTCGCGCCATACGCTGGTTATTTTGGACTGCCCTTGCGTAGAGGACAAAGACGACAAGGTTGCCGCCGATACAACGCAGTATGACACGCATCCGCTCTCGGCGCTTTTTTTACCGGAACACCAGGTCATTGTGACGGTGGCACTTCAGGAAAACGCGACGGTGACCTACTTTCAGGCGGGTCGCTCGCGTGAGCTTAAAACGCAGCAGCGCACGCAAATGCTGCTTCTTATGATGCTTCACGTTTCTCAAAGTTACCAGACAAACTTGCGCATTATCGACCGCCAATTCAAGAAAAACGAGCAGAAATTGCGCGCGAGCATGCGCAATCTTGAGATGATCCGCATGCTGGGTTTGGAGAAGTCGCTAATCTACT
>CAKUDT010000057.1 GCA_934645125.1 uncultured Eggerthellaceae bacterium | reverse complement strand
TCTGGAAATGCAGCTGATATTTGTTGCCTTCGCGCCACACGGTAACATCCATGTATTCGGAAGCGTACTGCGTTGCACACGAACCCAGGCCGTTCGTGCCCAGGGAGTAATCGTAGTCGCCGCCTTGGTTGTTGTCATATTTTCCGCCGGCATACAGCTCGCAGAAGACAAGTTCCCAGTTGAAGCGCTTTTCCACCGAGTTCCAGTCAAGCGGGCAGCCGCGGCCGTTATCTTCCACTTGGATGGATTTATCCTTGAAAACGGTCAGCGTGATAAGGTGGCCATACCCCTGGCGCGCCTCGTCCACCGAGTTGGACAGGATCTCAAATACCGCGTGCTCGCAGCCGTCAAGGCCGTCTGAGCCGAAAATAACCGCAGGTCGCAGGCGTACGCGCTGCTCGTCTTTCAGTTGTCGAATGCTGTCGTTGCCGTATGCGGCAGATGCTTGTGCCATGTTCTACACTTTCATTGCTGTGATTGATGTTGCGTTTTTGCCTTGGACATTGTATCAAAAGCGCTCCCTGAGTACACGAAAGCAACAGGGAATCTCCCCTTGGCGGCGCCGAAGCATTTTCGGACTCGTGCAGCACACCGCCATAGCGCCTTTTTCTTCTCTTGAGCTTTTCGCCATGCAAGACAAACCGCGAAAATTGACAAGTTTCCGAAGCTTTTGGAAGCCGAATGCGATTTTCGGGAAGCTGTTGATGTCAATTTTCGGCGTTTCCCCAGGTGGGTAATAGCGAGCAGACATCCTCACACCTCTCCGCCTACCCTATCTTTCCAAAAGCTTCGAAAACTTGTCAATTTATGAGCATCGGGCTGCATGAAGGCAAACCAAGAGAGCGCATCCCAGGACCCACCCTTCACCAGAGGCACGAAAAGGGTGCGGCACCAAAACGGCACCGCACCCTTTCATAATGCACGCGGGAGCAGCTAACTTACTGCTCGTTGCATTGCCCGCTTGTGCGCGCAATGCGATCCCCTACGCGTGCTTTTCCGCAAACGACCACGTTCGCACACGTCAAACGTGCGTTACGCGCGTCCGTAGTGGACAGCGTATTGGATGGCAAACGCATCGGTTGCGTCTACCACGCCATCGGCGTTCATATCCGCCGCGAACCAGCCCGCCATGGGCAACACGCTGAAGTCGGCGTACTTGTTGTTGCCCAAGTCGTAGGCAATTTGCGCGTCAACGATGTTCATGCGACCCGAATTATTCACGTCGCCCACAACGCCGGCGCTTGCAGCGGCGCCTTCCGCAAACGTGAAGGAATCCGCCGTAAGAGCGGCAGCTTCATTGGCGGTCATAAGCGCCGCATACGTGCCATCCGCAAGCTTCAGGAAGCTCACGCCCGCCGCAACGGGAGTGGTGGCCTCGTCGAAACCAGCGCCCAGCGTGACCTTCACGTAGTCGCCCGCAAACGGCTGGCTTCCCACCGTGAAGCTGGGCGTGTACTCAACGGTCACAATGCAGTACGGCGCCGTCATGATCTTGCTGTCGCTTTGCGCGGTAAGCACGTACGTGCCCGGTTTCGCGAACGTCACACTTGCCTTACCGCCCGCTGCCGTCACGCAACCTTCCAGCGGCACAAAGCCCTCCGGCGTGGCGTAGCCGATTTGCGCACCGGAAACCGTACCGGTGATAGCGTTGAAGTTGCTATCGTAGCCGCTGTAGTTCAGCGTGATATCGAACGCCTGGTTCGCGCTGACGCTCTGAGACGTCACGTTAAACGACGTGACCAGGTCAGAGTAGTTCGCCGAATCCTTGTACGTGTACACATAGAGCATATCGTTCGGCTCAACCGTAATGCGAGAAATCACATCGGGCGTAGCGGCGCCATTGCGCAGGAAGCCCGAGCTTTCCGTGGAAACGCCCCACAGCTTGCTGACCCAACCCGATGCCGTAATGGCGAAGTCATCGGCGCCGTTCTTGGCGTATGCCTGATGCGCAGCGACCATGGCCTCGTCGTAGGTGACCTTGCCGTCAACGTTCAGGTCCTTGGCAACAACAGGAAGCGCTGCTGCCACGGTGTTTTGAGCGGTGGTGCCCAAAACACCCGCCAGGCTGACCGTTACTGTTACGTTCACATCGGGTGCTGGCTCGGTAGGCGCATCGCCCTTCGTGCCCGCAACTTTGACCGTGGTGTTCACAGGCACCTTGTAGAAGCCCTTGAACGCTTCGTACTTCGAAGCAGAATCTTCGGTGGCTTCATCGCCAATGCCGAACTTCTCCCAGTACTTTGCGTACTTCGTGTACGACATCACGGAATCCAACGTGACTTCGGTGTTATATTCCGGCTGCGTGAAGCGCAGCGTTTCGCTGGCAATCACGTTTTCGTTGCTTGAGCGGATCTCGCGCCAGCTCTGGCCATAGATCATGGGGTCGTAACCCGGCAAATCGTCCAGCTCAATGCCGTCAAACGTGATGTTCAGCGCACCACGAATGTAAGTTAGGTTGCCTTCAGCATCAGCCACAATCTCGCTGAAGGGCTTCAAGCTTTGCGTGATATTATTCTTGTCGGCGCCTTCATACGCCAGACCGTTCCAGTACACCTCGTTCGTGGCCACGCGCGCCATCAGGGCAAGCGCGGCATCCAGCTCTTTTTGTTCGAACGGAGTCACCGTCAGCGTAAACGTCTTTTCCGCATACACTTCTTCAGTGATGCGGTCGGTGATAGTCACCGTGTACGGAACCGTAACCGCTTCTTCGCCCGGCAACGGACGATAAATCTGAGCATGGTAACCATAGAACGTCAGGTGCTCCGTATCGCCCGAGGTCATGGTGACTTTCTCGAAATCGCGATCCTGGAAGATGCCGGACTGCTCCAACGTAGAGGGCGTGGGCATCTGCAGGTCGTCGGCCACGTTGGCAAGATCGGGCTTCTTGTCCTTGTCAACAAAGTCCCTGATCAAATCTTCGTACTTGTTCTCCAAATCGCTTTGCGTCTGCGCGGCATCAATGGGGGTCTTTTCGCCCTGCGCCAGCACAAAGCTGATGCCGGCATACGTAGTTACCAGCGGCACATCAATGGTAATGGGGTTGCCCTCTTCGTCAAGAACTGGCTCGCTCAGATGCGTGTCGGGGTTCTCTTGATAAATATAGCTTACATCCATGCCTTCGCCGTCGTTGAACAGGTTGTACGTGAACGTGGCGTCAAGCGACACCTCGTATTCGCCGTACGCACTGCCGTTGAGCGTGGCTTTGCACATATACTTGCCGTCAACGTAGACGTCTTCAAAGGTAACCAGCTGACCTGCGTTTTCATCATACGTTGCTTCCCACGCAACACTGGCGGTTCCCACCGTTGCGGGCAGCATGAGCACCGTCTTGTCAGGAACGGCAACGTTTGCGGCATTCGCTTCGCCCGTCTCCACGTCGGTGCCGTCGCAGGCAAGCGTCCACAGCGGGAACACCGGCTCACCCGGTACGGCTTCGCCATTTGCATCTTCGTATTCAACCTGGTTGTTCACGCCTTCGGGCTTAATGGAATCCCAGGTCACGCTCAAAGCAGCTGCGTTCAGAATATCCTGCACGGTGGCGCGCTCCCAGCCAATGAACAGGCGCACGCCGAATTGCTTCGTTGCGCCGCCGCGCTCAATGTTGAACGTCACGTTATCGTACTGGGCGTATTTCGCGGACGCATTGCCCTCGATACCCTGGAAGTACGAAATGGTGCCGTCATCGGCAAGATTGACGGTATCCGTTCCGGGGAACGCCTTCGTTCCCGGGTTCACAAACGTGAGCGTAATACCTTCCTGGTCAAGATCAATGCCTTGGCTGGTCAGGTAATCAACCACGGCATCGCGCGCCGTAGTCGTATCGGGGTTTTTCACCTGGAATGCCCAAATCGAACGTCCCTGCATCTTTGTGCAAAGGGCGGAAAGGGCGTTTTCGTTCACTTGGGCGGCAGAAAGCAACTCCACAGTGAAGGAAACGGCCGCAGAAGCGTCGCCCTTCGTGATGGTTGCCGTAAGCGTATACGTTGCAGTGCCCGCCGTGGGATACGTAAGGGTGCCATCAGCCGCAATTGCGCTTTCGTTCGTGTCGCCTACAGTCGCGATTGCCCAGCTGATAGCCGTATCCTGTGCGCCTGCAGCAGGAAGAACAAGCGCTGCTGCTTGATCGGGCTCCAAAGAATACGCACCATTGGTGCCAGCGGTCAGATCGATGGTTTCGCCATTGGCTACCGCCTGAAGCTTGAGTGCCGCAACAGCCGCCGCAACATCTTTCGCATCCTGGTTGTTGTATTCCTGGCCACCCTGCCATGCAAGCACAGGGAAGCCGCCGTTGATGGCATCGGAGTCAATGCGCCATGCCGTGCCGTCCGAACCGTTCAGCGCACCCACAAACGCGTGGGCCTTCATCTCGTCAGCAGTTTTCGCCTGAGCGCGCTCATCGGTTGCACCGCAGCTGTTCAGGTAGTAGCTGTTGGTCACAGAAGCCATGCCATCCAGCACGCCCACAAGGGCGCCCGCAGCAGCGTATTTCGTCATCGTGCCCGCGTTGTAGCAGTTCACGATGGAGCCGCTGCCGCTTAAGGTGGAGCTGCGCAGCGAGCCAACAATGCCGCCCATGCCCTTGGCGTAGGTAGCATGTGCCGACAGCGAACCAACGTTATAGCAGTTGGAAACTTCGCCGTACGTGTAACCCACAATGCCGCCCAAGTTGACAGACGTCATGCTGTAAAGGTTGCCCACGTACGATATTTCGCCTTCGTTCACGCAGTTGCGGATAATGCCCGTACCCTGCGAGCAGCGACCGGCAATGCCGCCCGTGCTATACGAGCTTCCGTTCTTTACCGAACCCTTGAACAGGCAGTTCTCAATAAGGCCGGCGTTTGTTCCTACAATGCCGCCGATGTTGGAGCTGCCCTGGATTTCACCGGACACTGCCAAGTTTTTCACGACAGCCGTTGCAGAAGTTGCCGTGAACAAACCATTGCTTGCCTTCAGGCCGGAAACAGTATGGCCCGCGCCGTCGAACGTTCCTGCAAATTCGTTCTGATAGCTTGTTTCGTTGAGCTTGCCCATGCTTGTCCACGTCTTGCCGCCCAGGTTGATTTGGCTGGTCAGCACAGCGTTCACCGTGTTGTCTTCGGAGACCTTATCGGCAAACCAAGCAAGCTCGGCCGCATTGGAAATCTGATACACGCCCTCTACCAGGGAAGGCTCGGTCTTCGTAGTGCCATCCCATGCTTCGCCGGCAAATTCCAGCGTAACGGAAATGGTCGCATCATCGGATACCGTAAAGCTTCCGCTCTGGGGAAGGTAGTTGTCCTTCGAAACCACATACGTAAACGATGCGCCCACCGGCAAAACATACGTGCCGTTCTCCTGGGCGGTCATCTGACCGGCCGTAGCGTGGTTCACCGTGACCGTTGCGCCTTCGGGAACATCGAACGTGATGGTCTTGGACTCAACGGGCGCCAGCGCGTCAACGGTGATCGCTGCATCGGCACCGGCAACCGTAACCTGGCCTTGCTGGCTGGTGTAGCCAAACTGGGAAACAGTGTAGGTGTACGTGCCATCGGGCACAACGTAGGAACCCGAAGAATTCGATGCGATGAGTTCACCGTTATCGTAAAGCTCAATGGCGGAACCGCTCGGAATGGACGTAGTAATCGTATGCAGCGGCGTGAGCACAAAGTTCTTCACTTTAACAGTGCCCGTCCTGTTATAGCCAATGTAGTGATTCAGGTACAAGATGTCGCCTGCGGAAAGATCGGCGATAAACGTTTGCCAATCATTCGTTCCCTGCGTGTTCTTGAGCGTAACATCGCCCTTCTGAATCAGGAAGCCGTACGAATACGTGCAATCGTTATCGGCGTCGTAGTCGAAGGAAACGCGCACATTCGCGTTCGCCGTGAGAGAAAGCTTTGCCGTTTCGTAGCTCGACAAGCTGGAATACAAGTAATTGCCCGCCTCGTCGTAGATGCCCTTGAACGGACGAGTGGTGTCGTTTGCAAGCGTGGCCAGCTCGGAATCCACAAAGTCAGTCATAACGAGCGTGCGCACAAACGCAACGGGAATGGTAACTGCGGCATCGGCAACAGTGAAGGAACCTTCCACGGTGTCGCAGCCTTCAGCAGTAGCAACGTAGGTGTACTCACCCGCCGGCAAGCCAGCGACATAAGCGCGTTCAACGCCATCGGCGCTTTTTACCGCAACGGCCGGCGTGCACGACATGCCCTCGGGCAGCGTGGTGGTGAATGTAACAGCTTGCGTGGGCAAGACGTCCAGTACAACCGTCTGGGCAACGTCTTGATCTGTTACCGTGATCGTGCCGGTCTTGGTTCCGTAGCCGAATGCGGAAACTTCGTAGCTGTATCCACCGGGAATAGCGGTGAACACACCCGCGTTACCCGTAAGGGTTTCACCCGCCGCATTGCGCAAAACGATGGTCGCATCGGCGGGGGTCGCGGTAATCGTTACATCATATGCCGGCGCCAAGCTGAAGTCCTTCAGCCAAACGGTGTCATCGTTGTTGTTGCCTGAGTAGTCCTTAGAGTACGTGAACAGGACTTTATCGCCGGCTGCCACAGTAGCGCTTGCCGTGGTCCAATCAACCAGGCCGGATGCATCCTTGACCAGCGAATTTCCATTCACCGTAACGTTGAACTTATCGTAGTTCGCCTCGGTGCTTACCTTGTAGCTGAAAGACAGCTGGCCTGCCTGCTGCGCGGCAAGCGTCAAAACCGCACTGCTCGAGCCCTTACCCTGGTTTTCGCTCTTCAGCAAGCTGGAGTCGTTGTCATCAAGCACGAAACCGTAACCGCCATTTTCAGCAGTCACGGCAACGCCTGCGGCCGTAAAGTAATCGCCAATAACCCACTTGCGCTCAAGCGCCACCGGAACCGTTACCGCGCTGTCGGAAACAGTGAACGTTCCGCTCACGTCATCGCAGTTGGGGTGCGTTACCGTGTACGTGTACTCGCCCGCAGGCAAGTTGTACGTGCCATCGGCTTGCGGATCAAGCGTCTGCTTGCCCGTTTTCACCACAATGGCGGCGTCTGCCGCAGAAAGACCTTCGGGAGCCGTCACGTTAAAGCTCACCGTCTGTCGAGGCATTGCAGTGAGCGTGATCTCGCGCGCTACATCGGCATCGGCGACGTCAATCGTGCCCGTTGCCGTTTCGTAGCCGAACGCAGAGGCTTCGTACGAATACGTACCCGCCACAACGGTGTATGCACCGTTCTTAGCGGTTAGTTCCTGACCTGCGGAGTTCTTAAGGATAAGCGATGCATCTGCAGGAACGGTAGTCAACGCAATCGTATATGCCGGAGCAAGGGCAAAGTTTTTCACCCATGCGGTATCGTCGTTCTTATCGCCACTGGAGTCCTTCGTATAGTTGATGGAAACAACATCGCCCGCGGAAACCAGCGTGCTGAACGCCGTCCAGTCAATAACGCCGGAACGACTTGATTTATTCGCGGTCGTGGAGCTGTCGTTGACCTTGACATCCAGCCAGTCATAACCCGGCTCGGAGCTCACTTTCCAATCGAAGGAAAGCACGCCCGGCGTTTTCATGGTGATGGTCATGGTCGAAGACGAACTTCCCTTGCCCTTGTTCGTGGATGCAAGAACGGTGGTGCCGTCAAGATCCACTTCTTCGAAGCCGTAGGACCCGTCTTTCAGGTTCACGTCGGCTTTGCCTGCCAAAGCAGCTGCAGGGTCAGGCTTGACCACAAAATCGCAGGTAAACGTTGCGGTCTTACCGTTATACGTTACCGTTACAACCTTGCCCGTGGCTTCAGCGGAAGAGTCCCAGTCGGTCGTGAAGTCGGTGACTTCTTCGCTCGTGCCATCTGCGTAATGTGCCATGACAGTCAGCGCGGGCTGCTCATCGCCCACGTAGTACTGCGTGGCGGCACCGGCCACCGTGATGCTCGTGAGCTC
>CAKUDT010000056.1 GCA_934645125.1 uncultured Eggerthellaceae bacterium | reverse complement strand
GAGACAACAACCTTCTAAGCTGCCTTTCTTAAAGCAGTTTTTGAATAAAATCGGTTTTTTTAAGTGGTTTTACAGTACGCGTAAAACGAAATACATCTACGCTTTATGAGCCTAGCGTCCGCGCGCACCAAGACCGCACACATCGCGCAGGTAGCGAATGCTTTCCTCACAAGCGGCCATTTCGCGCTCGCGCGCGCTTTCGATAGGCTCATCAAGGCTCTTGAACGCAATTTCGTTTTCCATGATGATCTTGTTCATGGGCGATTTATCGCGAATCTGCTCAATCATTTTCGGGCAGTCCATAGAACCTTGACCATGAGCTGCACCGATATCATGAACACCCAGCGGATCGACAACAATAACGTCATCGCTGAAATGGCAGCAATATGCTTTCGGAAGCATCTTTTCCATAACATCGTAGGGGTTTTCAATAACCTGCAGGGGATTCATGGTATCCACGCACGTACCGATAAGCGGGTGATTCAGTCGATCAACCATCCACAAAATCTCATCTGCAAAGGTATCGGTGTGATTTTCGATAGCAACCTGCATGCCGTATTCTTCGATAAGGGGCATGGCATCCATGAACTCATGGTAGCGATCAACCATCTGACGCATAACTTCCGGATGCATGCATGAGCCGTACAATTCACGCGGTCGAACGATATCAAGGCTGAATTTCACCAGTTCAGCACCAAGTTCGTGACCGATGCGCAAGGCCTCTTTCGCCGTGCAGTTAACACGCGAATCGCTTCCGGCCTTAAACGACGAGTTGAATTCAAGGAACAGCCCATGCTTTTTTGCAGCATCGCGAACCGCATGCAAATGCTTGTCGCCAAACGGATCATCAACGCCATTCGCCAGCAAATCGACTTTCGTGATCTGCAAACCATCCAGTTGCCACTTTTCGGCAAGCTCCATGAGCTCCCACAGCGTCATAACCTGATCGAAGTAGTAATCTTTGCCAAAACCCCAGCTCTCGCCAAATCCGAAGAAATGAAGCGTGTACGTATGCATACCCAATCTCAAGGGCCTGGTATCTCCATGCATCATAATTCCTTTCATCCATAAATCTACCGCCAACGCAAATCGCACAGATGCCAACTAAAATGATGAGATTCGTTTCTCATCGCAATACAACGACTTCTATTGTCTACTCCTCCTTTCGCCAGGTTTGATCCTTCAAGAAAAAGTTGGGAATGACCATTCCCAAAACAGTGGCGCAAATGGCAGGAATAACGCCGCCGCCAAGCAGGGCATGCAAGGATGGAACCAACTCAAAGAGCATGGCCACCGCAACACCGCACGTAACACCGATTCTGCCTGCAGTAACGCTCATAGTCGAGCGAAACGCCTCGTACTTGCGATCGCGGCAGATAAGCCCCACAACAAACATAGGGATAAGAACGCCGCCGCAAACCGTGTAGCCATAGGTGCCCAGCTGGTAGATAAAATCCGCGAAGAGCGCCGCTAAAATGGCAATCACACCTGCGCAAAATGTTGCAATCTTCGCGAAACGCACGGCATGCGCTCCATCGCATTTCTCGTCAAGTCCCAAAATGTCTGAAACGATATTCGCTGCTGCGCAATTCAGATGCGTATCGGCGCACGATATGCAAGCCGCCAGAACACTTTCCGCCAAGATGATGCCGCATACAGGAGGCATCTTATTTAGAATGAGCCACACCAGTGCCTGATCCCCCGCCGTTTGCGTGAAAAGAAGTGAAGCAATACCGATGATAATCATGAGAAACACCAGCAAGATATTCATGAAAAATGTCACGCCGTATGCCTTGCGGGCCGAAGCAACGTCCTTTGCAGCGAAGGCTCGATTCCAAAAAATCGGATTCGAAACAGCGCCCACCAAACCCGTGATAAAGCTCGTCGCAATTGCAAGGGGCTTCTGCGTAAACAAATCCCACTTTGATGGATCGATTTCAGTTATTCGCTCCCCCAGCCATACCGGGTCGAAGTTAAACAAACTCAATCCGAAGAAAATCACCATTGCCGCAAAGACCATCTGAATTGTTCCATGCACAGCATCGGCGTAAATGACCGCCTTCAAGCCACCGCTTACGGTATAGAACACAAACACGGTTCCCACCGCCACTACCGCAATACGGTAATCGAAGCCAAACAATTGCTGCAACACGTAGGAAAGACCCATGATTTGGGCACCCGGCCATACCACGTTCGGCATAAGAGCCGCAATACCGCCAATGCGCCGAATATAGCGGTCACCGCCGAAAAGATAACCCGATACGAAGTGAGGCATCGATAGATACTTGAATCGGGCCAGGTATGGTGCCAGCAAGAATCCCATGATGAGACCGCCGCAAAAGCCTTCGCCAAGCCAGAGCCAGTAAGCGTCAATTCCCTGCAGTGCACCGCGTCCTGCCTGGCCGATAAAGTTTCCCGCGCCGCTGAAGCTTGCCCAGGCAGTCAAGAACAACAGGATGCCGCCAACTTTCTTCCCGCCAATGAAATAGTCCTCGGCGTTTGCAGATCCACCGCGTGTGCGCAACCCAATACAGAAGCAAATCACAAGGTCAGCAGCCACAAGTACCGCTGCAATGATTGTCTCGGTTGTCCCCATAGCCTGTCTCCTTTCTCTGACTTGATTGCCCGATGGTCACGCGTCACGTGGAAACTCATTCCTGATTGCCGGAACCGGAATCTTGGGTTTTCTTTTCAAGTTTCTTCGAATACCGATACGTAATGAACGCAACCACAACACCGGCAACGCCGCAAACCACCGTGTACATCCAAATATAGTCATAGCCAGCCAGGCCGAAAGAATCAAGCCAGCTGCCCGCCAAAGCTGCGAAATACACGTCGGGCAAATAGCACAGCATAGAGATAATACCCGTCGCGATTCCCGTCATTGCCAAGGGAATGCCCACTTCAGACAACGTTGCAAAGTAAATACCGCGCATGCCCGAATACACGATAGCAAACGCAAAGGAAATAGCCAGGCACAGCACAAACACGCTTTTCGTCAGAATGAGCGCAACGCAAAGCACCGAAGCGATCACTAAATAACTACCCAGCGTCTTTGACTTCGAACCAATCTTATCGGATACAAATCCAATGGCAAACGTCATGACTGCGGCAATAATGTAATTACGAATAATCGCGAACGTAGAAGCCATAGTCTCGTCTACACCTAAAACGTCAACAGTGTAAGCGCCCAAATACCCATTGCCTGCAGAGGTAAAACTGAAGCAGCAGAAGATAAGCGCCGCAATCATCCACATTCCCGGCATCTTGAGCACGGTAATAATATTTCGCAGGCTGAACGGCTCTTGCACCGCATCATCAGCTTCTTCTGCGCCTTTTACGTCGGCAGGAATGAAGAAGAACACGAGCACCGAAAACGCGAAGAACAAAGCGCCGCTGATCCACAGCAGATTACGCCACTGCTCACCAAGAGCCTGAGGATCAAGGCCACCCGCCCCGAGCGTTGCCTGGCTCAAAAAGCCAACGCCCACAAAGCCAATTACCGTACCAAAAATGCCACGCACAAACTCAGAGGTGGAAAACATACGCCCTTGTTCTTGGGCATTGCCCATTTTGCGCGTGAGCTTCAAATAAGCCGACCAAATAAGGAAACTGGTTCCAACACCATAAAGAAGATGGATGACAATGATCTCAATCTTTCCCGGCACTATGCCAAACCAGAACGAGCAAGCACCCATAAGCGCGCCGCCAATAATAAGCAACCACTTTTCGCTAAACTTATCAGCGAAAATGCCGCCAAGCGGATAACCCAGCATGGAGACAATGCCGAATGCCATGCCAAACAAACCAATGAAGCTGTTCACTTCGCTTGCATCGACCACTTGATGAAACTCCGTAAACAAGACAACCATCTGGCTGTAGTAGCTGTAGCGTAAAAAAGGCACGTAAACCATGATGCCGGCCATAAGCGCACACAGCACTACAACAAACCACCGCTTTGCTCCTGTTACTCGCATGATCCCTCCATTTCGTTCCCAATAATCCTCCAACCTGTTTGTACGATCTTCAAAGTAAACAATATGTGAACATGTTCACTTTTTAGGTAAAAAATATATAGCGTCAAATCATGCGACATCACCGCCCATTGCTCTGCTCGTGTTCGTTCGAATCAAATTGCTGCACGTATCGCGAAGCTGGCAGCGCCTTGCATCATCGGCCGACATGGCGTCGTAGATAAGGCCACGTGCAATAAGCACATTTGAATAGCTGAAATAATGAGCATCAGCATCCGACATCAAGCCCATATTGTAGGCACGATGCAGCATAAGATAATCGCGATCGACCATATCATCATTGAACATGAGCGTATAGAAATACGCCGCCGAGTTCAAGGACGCCTCAAACGGAAAAAGCTGATAGTAATCCTGAACGGCATCGCCCAAATTGCGGTTTTCTTCCCCCCAGAATAGCCGGTAATACAAGTCAGGACGTTCGAACGCATAGCGATTAAACAGCTCCCAACCTTCCACATACATCTCCAAATAAGGCAAATCAGAATCCATAAGCGCGGAATACGCTTCCATGTAAGGATGCAGAAAACGCACGCTTGCTACAGAAATGAGTTCTTCAAGGCTCTCGAAATGACGATAGATAGCCGCAGCAGAACACCCCTGCGCTGCAGCAACATCGCGCGCCGTAATGGCAGACGCATTCTTCTCGCGAAGCATGTTGTACACAAGATCGACAAGCTGACGCTTTGTTTCCTCGCCTTTTGTGTACGTTGCCATCATGAGAATCTTCCTAAAAGTTAACGCGTTCATTTGTGAACATGTTTGCATTTAACCATCGCACAAGAAGCTTGTCAAGCGCTGGAATGCATTTCATCCAAAGAATCTCCCGCCAGCAAAAAAATAGGCTCCCTGGCATTTCAAGCCAGAGAGCCTATCGTAAGAACTAATGGGATGCAACAAGGAGGCGCGGTGCTTCATCGGACTCTCTTGTCTCGTTGCGCTATTTTTGCGCAGTTCCCGCGTCGCCTTCCTCTTCTTCGACCTCGACGACCTTCTTGACAACGCGCTTCTTGGGAGCCTCTTCAACAACTTCGGCTTCCTCGGTTTCGGCAGCTTCCTTTTCCTTGCTACCGTCGCCCAGACCTTCGCGCAAGTTCTTTACGGTCTTGCCAAAAGCAGCGCCGAGTTTCGGAAGGTTCTTAGGTCCGAAGATAAGCAAAGCAACAACAAGAATAATGATCCACTCAAAACCTTTAGGCAAAAACGGCATGTTCGTTCCTTTCGTCGAGGTGTGCGTTTTCGCAACGTGATGGTGCTCACTATGGGGCAAAAAGACCCGTGCGTCTATCACGCAAAATAGGGCATTTTGCCAATTTGCAAGAAAAATGGCTGTCACACAAATGCATGACAGCCATTGTTTTCCCAGTTCAGATCTAATTATTTAGAAGCTTTAGCCATAAGACCGAAATCTGCAACACTCGAGAACACAGAAACAAAGCGGTTCAGCAACTTCAGGCGGTTCGCACGCAAATCAAGGTTTTCGTCCATAACCATGATGTCCTCGAAGAACGCATCGATGGGCTTGCGCAGTGCCGCCAGCTGCTGCAGCGCCAAAGCGTAATCATCGTGCGCCAGCGCCTCGCCCACGCTCTGTTCAGCTTCGGAAATTGCAGCGTTCAAGGCGCGCTCGGTGTCTCCCAGCAAGCTGTCATCCACCGTGCTACCAAGCTCGGCATCGCGCAGATTGTTCGCACGCGCGAACGCAGTAGCAAGATCGTCGAACGTCTCGGCAGCCTCCTTGCGAGCGGTTTCAAGCGCGCGGACGCGGGCAATCAGAACCGCCGGCTCGCACGCACCCGTTGCCAAAACAGCATCAATGGCATCGGGGCTTGCGCCGCCATCCTTCAAACTTACTTTCGTACGCGTCACAAAAAACTCGATAATCTGAGCGCGCGCTTCAGCCTTATCAAACGCAATACCCTGCTTCTGATAAGAATCCAAAGCAAAATCAATAGCATTGGCAAGCGAAACATTCAAACCCGCCTGTAGCATAGCAATGATGCCAATGGATTGGCGGCGCAGCGCGAAGGGGTCGGAAGAACCCGTGGGACCCTGGCCAACCGCAAACAGACCGCAAATCGTATCAAGCTTGTCAGCAGCAGCAACGCACATGCCCACCACAGATTCAGGCAAATCATCACCAGCAAAACGCGGACGATACTGATCGGCGATTGCCTGGGCAACCTGGTCGGTCTCCCCTGCAGCTTTCGCGTAGTAGGAACCCATGATGCCTTGCACGCTGGTGAATTCCACAACGGCGCCAGTGACCAAGTCAGCCTTCGCCAAGAACGCAGCACGCTTCGCTTCGGCAATATCGGAATCCGACAAGCCTGTTGCCGTGGCCAAAACGCCAGCAAGCGCTTCAATGCGCGACACTTTTGCACGTGTCGTTCCCAACGACTCCTGGAAAACAACGTTTTCAAGGTCATCGACATAGGCCTCGAGCGGCTTTTTCAAGTCCTCGTCATAGAAGAACTTCGCATCATACAAACGCGCCGCGACAACGCGCTGGTTGCCATCGATGATGTTCGCTTCGAACTTCGGATTGCCGTTTGAAGTCACAATGAACTTGTTCGTAAGCGCGCCTTCCGCAGTGAACAGCGGGAAGTAACGCTGATGTACCAGCATGGCGTCTACGATGATCTCTTTCGGAACCGCCAAAAACAGCTCGTCGAACGTTCCTACCATAGCCGTTGGGTATTCAACCAGGTTCACCACTTCGGCCATGACCTTTGCGGGAAGCTCGGCAACAAGACCGGTCTTTGCTTCGATGTCTTTAATCTGCTGGCGAATGATGGCTTCGCGCTGCGCCTCGGACGTAACAACATATGCCTTCTCCAGAACAGGAAGAAGGGCATCGGCCGTGGCAACCTCGAAAGGACCAGGCGCCAAGAAGCGATGTCCGCGCGTCGTGTTGCCCGCGGTCAAGCCGGCAAAGCGAACGTCCACCACTTCCGAACCCAACAGGGCCAAAAGCCAACGCACCGGGCGGCGGAACTGGTCGCTCATAGAGCCCCAACGCTGGGGACGCGGCCACGACAGGCCCGTAATCAGACCCAACAGCAAATCGGGCAGCAAGTCGGCAATGCGCTTCGCAGGCGTGCTCTTCGTGGCATACACGTACTCAACGCCGTTTTCTTCGCGACGTTCAAGATCAGCCGCATCAACGCCCTTGCCGCGCGCAAAGCCCAAAGCAGCTTTCGTGGGATTGCCGTCGGCGTCGAACGCGATTTTCGCGGACGGGCCCTTGAACACTTCCTCGAATGCTTCCGTTTGCTCGGGGACTTGCGTTACAATAAGGATCAAGCGGCGCGGCGTGGAATGCACCGCAATAGACTCATAGGAAATGCCCGCAGCGTCAAATGCCTCGTGAGCGAGTTTTTCAAGCTGGATGGTTGCGTTATGTAGGTCAAACGCCGGCAGCTCTTCGGTGCCAATCTCAAAAGCAAGCGTTTTGTTCATCATGATCTTTACGCCTCCTTTTCATCTGCGTCAACGGGAGCCTGGCCTACCACATGCTCCAGGTAGCTGGCACAACATGCCTTCGCAATGGTGCGCACACGCAGGATATAGCCCATGCGCTCCGTGGCGGAAATAACACCGCGCGCGTCAAGCAAGTTGAAAGCGTGGGAGCACTTCAGCACGTAGTCATACGCCGGCAGCGGCAAACCCTGCGCCAAAACGCGATTGCATTCTGCCTCGTAGCGATCAAATTCGCCGAAAAGCAAATCGGTGTCGGCAACTTCAAAGTTATAAGCAGAGAACTCTTTTTCGTTCTCCAGGAAAACATCGCCGTACGTGAATACGGTACCATCGTCTGAACGGCTCCAAATAATGTCGTACACAGAATCCACGCCCTGGATGTA